>NZ_JBBNIH010000172.1:0-38225 GCF_040094125.1 Faecalibacterium longum | reverse complement strand
GGTGACCCGTACCGGAATCGAACCGATGTTAAAGGCGTGAGAGGCCTCTGTCTTAACCGCTTGACCAACGGGCCATACTACCATTGCATCGGGTGTTGTTCCCGACTCGATTATTTTAGCACAGCGCACCCCCTTTGTCAACAGGCATTTTCAATTTTTCGGCAAAAATTTCGAAAAAATCAGAACAGCCGACGTGCTCTGCCCTTCACGGCCCCCAGAAGGACGTTCAGGTAAAGGCCCATGACGCTCTCCACCTCGCCCAGCTCCATGCTCTGGCGCTGGGGCAGGCCGGCCAGCGTACCGCGGTAGAGGCAGCGCAGCTCGGGCAGCTCGGCGTAATCGCTGGGGTGCATGAGGGTGCTGGGCTTTGGCAGCTCCAGCGCACCGCTCTTCTGGAGCACCTCACTGACGAACTGGGAGCAGAAGTAATGCCGACGGCGCTGCCAGCGGATATGCATCCAACAGAGCAGCAGACCCAGCGAATTGAAGCGGTAGAGCTCACCGTGGTGCATCATGTGTTGAGTGCGGCGCTTGGCGCGGGTGTAGGCTTCGTCCGTCACTTCCAGCGCGTAGAGGGCGCAGGGGATGTTCTCCCGCATGAGGAACACGCCCCGGTTCAGGTACTCCCGGCTGGGACCTGCGGGGAACATGGTATAACCATTCTTGCGGGTAGAGCTGTAGAGGGTACTCAGGTCCTCGTCGAAGGCGAGGGAGATGTGAGTGTACTGCGCACCGGTCAGGCTGTACACGAGGTTCGAGAGCAGGGTGCCGGAGCGGGTAAGAAATATGTAAAGCGTCTTCATCGTCGTTGTTTCTCCATGCTGGCGGCTCATGGCCGCGGGTCAGACTGGCTCAGTATATCATAAGTCGTGCGTTTTTTCCAGATAAATCGCAAAATATCCACAAATATTTTGTGTCTCTACTTATAATACGTTTTTTCGCGGCCCAAAATTGCAGCCTCTTCTCTCCTGATTTCCGCTCCTTGTATCCCAAATCGATAAAATTTTATCAAAGATTTGTTTTTGGCATAAAATCTTTAATTTGTGCAGGCAAACGGGCCAAGATTTTTTACGAAACCGTCTCAAATACCCCAGATTCTTAATAAGATTTGTTGCTTTTACCCGAAGAAAACCGCCCCGCCGGTTGATTTCGGCCCCAATTTATGTATAATGATATACAGGAGAATACGCATCTGTATTTCTTTTCGTCGTCCTTTTGCGGTGTCCTTTTGGCTGAGGGCAGCTTACCGCTGGTGTCTGGACGATGACCTGAACGAAAGAAGAGGTATAAGTATCATGGCAAAGTTGGATCTGAGCAAGTATGGTATCACCGGCACGACCGAGATCGTGTACAATCCCTCTTACGAGCAGCTGTTCGAGGAGGAGACCAAGCCCGAACTGGAAGGCTACGAGAAGGGCCAGGTCAGCGAGCTGGGCGCTGTCAACGTCATGACCGGTATCTACACCGGCCGCTCCCCCAAGGATAAGTTCATCGTCATGGACGAGAACTCCAAGGACACCGTGTGGTGGACCAGCGACGAGTACAAGAACGACAACCACCCCGCTTCTCAGGAAGCCTGGGAAGCTGTGAAGGAGATCGCCAAGAAGGAGCTCTCCAACAAGCGCCTGTACGTCGTGGATGCTTTCTGCGGCGCCAACAAGGACACCCGCATGGCCGTCCGCTTCATCATGGAAGTGGCCTGGCAGGCACATTTCGTCACCAATATGTTCATCAAGCCCACCGCTGAGGAGCTGGCAAACTTCGAGCCTGATTTCGTTGTCTACAACGCTTCCAAGGCTAAGGTCGAGAACTACAAGGAGCTGGGCCTGAACTCTGAGACTGCTGTGCTGTTCAACATCACCAGCAAGGAGCAGGTCATCGTCAACACCTGGTATGGCGGCGAGATGAAGAAGGGTATGTTCTCCATGATGAACTACTTCCTGCCGCTGAAGGGCATCGCTTCCATGCACTGCTCTGCCAACACCGATAAGGAGGGCAAGAACACTGCCATCTTCTTCGGTCTGTCCGGCACCGGCAAGACCACCCTGTCCACCGACCCGAAGCGTCTGCTCATCGGCGATGACGAGCACGGCTGGGACGACAACGGCGTCTTCAACTTCGAGGGCGGCTGCTACGCAAAGGTCATCAACCTGGACAAGGACTCTGAGCCCGACATCTACAACGCCATCAAGCGCAACGCTCTGCTGGAGAACGTCACTCTGGACGCTGAGGGCCACATCGATTTCGCCGACAAGAGCGTGACCGAGAACACCCGCGTCTCCTACCCCATCGACCACATCCAGAACATCGTCCGCCCCATCTCTTCTGCACCCGCAGCCAAGAATGTCATCTTCCTGTCTGCTGATGCATTCGGCGTCCTGCCCCCGGTCTCCATCCTGACCCCGGAGCAGACCCAGTACTACTTCCTGTCCGGCTTTACCGCAAAGCTGGCCGGCACCGAGCGCGGCATCACCGAGCCCACCCCCACCTTCTCCGCCTGCTTCGGTCAGGCCTTCCTGGAGCTGCACCCCACCAAGTACGCTGAGGAGCTGGTCAAGAAGATGCAGAAGAGCGGCGCCAAGGCTTATCTGGTCAACACCGGCTGGAACGGCACCGGCAAGCGCATCTCCATCAAGGATACCCGCGGCATCATCGACGCTATCCTGAGCGGTGCCATCAACGAGGCTCCCACCAAGAAGATCCCCTACTTCGATTTCGAGGTCCCCACTGCTCTGCCCGGCGTTGACCCCGCTATCCTCGACCCCCGCGACACCTACGCAGATGCCGCTCAGTGGGAAGAGAAGGCCAAGGATCTGGCTGGCCGCTTCATCAAGAACTTCGCAAAGTACGAGGGCAACGAGCACGGCAAGGCTCTGGTCTCCGCCGGCCCCCAGCTGTAAGCTGACAGCACCTCTTACATAAAGAGCTTTTATCCCCCTGTCCACACCGGGCAGGGGGATTTTTATGTCCCGAAAAAATGGCGAAACCTATTTTTTTTTTGCGGAACCATGTTATACTTAGTCCAAATTCTGCACCGCGGCAGGAAGCCTTTCGGGACATATAAGGGGTATTGCTTATGAATAATCAGACAGTCAACGACTACTTCAAGCACCACTGGGCGAAGCTCATCGTCTTTGTGCTCTTTACGGCGGTGGTATCCTTTTTCGCGCCGCTGAAAAGCTTCCAGCTCAAGTGGCTCATCGACTCCAAGAGCAAGCAGGAGGCGCTGGGCTATATGGGGCTGGTGTTCCTCATCACCTTCACCAGCTGGTTTTTCGAACGGCTGAGCCGCCGCTCCTTTACAAAACTCGCCTGCGGTGCCGTGGAGCAGGTACGGGGACAGGTCATGGAGCGGGTGCTGCGCCGCCCGGTGTCCCAATATCAGCGGGAGGGCGACGCAGCCTATCTCTCCCTGCTGACTACCGACCTGCGCACCCTCTACGACGACTATTATATGTCCATCTTCAATATCGTGTTCTGGGGCGGCATCATGCTCTGCGCTCTGGGAATGTACCTCTACATCAGCCCGGTGATGCTGGCGGCGATTTTGCTCGTGACCGTGCCGCCGCTGGTGCTGCCCCGCAAGATGAACGAGCGGCTCAAAGCCGCCCGCGACGCCTTCTCGCTCCAGATGGCGGTCTACACCCAACAGCTCAAAGAGCTTCTGGGCGGGTTTGAGGTCATCCGGGGCTTTCTGCGGGAGGACGCCTACGCCGCCCGCCACCGGGACGCGGCTCGGCAGGCCCGCACCAGCGAGCTGGGCTATCAGCAGAGCCTCAATGCAATGGTGGTCAATACCTCTCTCATCAGCAACCTCATCTTCCCCATCGTCATGCTGGTGGGCCTGTTCCTCGCCTTTGATGGCCGTCTGACGATCGGCACCGTCTCCACCGCCGCCAGCATGGCGAATTTCGTCATCACGCCCTGCAGCCAGATCGCTCAGTGCTGGGCCAAGGTCAGGTCCTCCAAAGGTATCCGCCAGCGGTTAGAAGACGCCATGTCCGGCCCGGAAGAAACGCCCAAAGGTCAGCCCATCGGCAGGCTTGAGCACATCGAGTGCCAAGACACCGGCTTTACTTATCCGGGTGCTGCCGCGCCGGTGCTGAGCGGTGTCCGGCTGACCGTTTCCGGGCAGGAAAAGGCCGTTCTCGTGGGCGAGAGCGGCTGCGGCAAGTCTACACTGGCAAAGCTGCTGTTCCAGTACTACCCAGACTATACCGGCAGCATCCTCTTCAACGGCCAGCAGTTGCGCGGCATCGACCGTCAGAGCCTCTACCAGCGGGTGGGCTACATCGCCCAGACCACCTATCTCTTCAACGACACCCTCCGCAGCAACATCTGCCTGGGTGAGGATTTCCCCGAAGAGCAGCTGACCCACGCCGTGGAGACGGCGGGCCTTTCCGACTGGGTAAGCACCCTGCCCGACGGCCTCGACACCCTCATCAGCGAGAACGGCAAGAACCTCTCCGGCGGGCAGCGCCAGCGCATCGGCATCGCACGGCTGGTGCTCCGCCGGTATGACCTCATCATTGCCGATGAAATTACTGCCAGCCTCGACCCCGACACCAGCGGTCAGGTCATGGAAAAGCTCCTCGCTCTCCCCTGCATGGTGGTCGCCATCACCCACGACGTCTCGGGGGCGTTCATGAAACAGTTTGACAAGGTATACCGGGTGGAACACGGAAGCGTCACACAAGCATAAAAGGAGAGCCTGTGCCGGGTTTCAGCACAGGCCCTCCTCTTGTTTTTACCGGTTATTTTGCCGCGTCGAACTCGGCCAGAATATCCTCCGTGGGAGCCGGGGTCACGAGGCTGACCACCACGCAGACGGCCAGCGAGACGAGGAAGGCGGGCAGAAGCTCATAGATGCCGAAGACGCCGCCCAGCGGGCTGACAATGTACTTCCAGACGAAGACCATCAGGCCGCCGCAGAGCATACCGGCCAGCGCGCCCTGCCAGTTGCAGCGCTTCCAGAACAGGGCGCAGAGGACGACAGCGCCGAAGGAGCCGCCGAAACCGGCCCACGCAAAGCTGACGATGCCAAAAACGCTGGAATCCGGGTCGCGGGCCAGCACCACGCCCACCACGCTGACACAGATGATGGTCAGGCGGGCTGCGAAGAGGCTCTGCTTCTCGCTCAGTTTGAGGTGGCCGAACTCCTGCAAAATGTTCTGGGACACGCTGGACGCAGCGGCCAGCATCTGGCTGTCCGCCGTGGACATCGTAGCCGCCAGGATGCCTGCAAGGATGAGTCCGGCGAGGACTGCCGCCAGCACACCGTGCTGGCTGATGAGGCTGGCGATGCGGACGATAAGGGTCTCACTGGACGAGCCGCTGAGGAATTCCAGCGCACCAACCCTGGTCATGCCGAGGCCCACCATGCCGATGACGATGGACGCCGCCATGGCGATGACCACCCAGACGGTGGCAATGCGGCGGCTGAGCACCAGCTTCTTCTCGTCCTCGATGGCCATGAAGCGGAGCAGGATGTGGGGCATACCGAAGTAGCCGAGGCCCCACGCCATGGTGGAGACGATGTCCAGCAGGCTGTAGGACGTGGCCCCGCCGGTCACAGCGTCGTGGCTGGCCGTCATGGTCAGGTAGCCGGAAAGGCTCTGGGCGTTCTCCACCACAGCACCCCAGCCGCCTGCCACAACGATGCCGTAGCCCAGCACCGCGATGAGGGCCAGCGACATGACCATCGACTGGATAAGGTCGGTGGTGGTGACGGCGCGGAAGCCGCCCAGAATGGTATAGCCCACGATGACGAGGGCCGACACCAGCATTGCTGCCATGTAATCTACGCCGAAGAGGCTGTGGAACAGCTTGCCGCAGGCCGCAAAGCCCGAGGCCGTATACGGCACGAAAAAGACGATGATGATGACCGCGCCCAGAGCGTTCAGCAGGTTGCGCTGGTCATGGAAGCGAAGCGACAAGAACTGCGGTACCGTGATGGCGTCGAGGTTGGCCGAATAGCGGCGGAGCCGCCGGGCCACGATGAGCCAGTTGAGCCAGGTACCCAGCGCAAGGCCGATGGCCGTCCAGCCCGGCGAGGCAATGCCTGTCAGATAGGCCAGACCCGGCATCCCCATCAGCAGCCAGCTGGACATATCGCTGGCCTCGGCGCTCATGGCCGTGACCAGCGGCCCCATCTTCCGGCCGCCGAGGTAGAAGTCGGCGCTGTCGTTGTTGGTCTTGCTATAGGCGAAACCCACCAGCAGCATGGCCGCAAGATAGACGACGATGGTGACGATGATACAGATCTCACTCATACACGTTCCCCCTTTGGTGCTTTTTCCTCTATGATAAAAGCATGGCATGATTTTACCACAGTAAAGCATCAAAGTGCAAGACCCTTGGGCAGATTCTTACCCTATGACCGAAATTTCGTCCTTTGCAGCGTCCAAAACCACTCAATATGCCAACAGGCCGTCCTCTGGAAGAGGACGGCCTGTTGGCTCGGATGAAGAAAATGATGAAAATAAAGAAGATGACAGATTATTTTGCGGCTTCGCCTTCGGGGAAGATGATCTTGTTCACGAAGAAGAAGATGACCATCGAAATGCCGCCGTTGAGCACCGTGGTGCCGATGTTGTAGATGAAATCAGGCACCAGCAGACCGGCCACAGCCACCCAGATGCAGTTGATGGAGTTGACGATGCAGGTGATGAGGCAGAAGGCCAGCAGATACCAGCCGATCTGCTTGGCGAGGTTGCCCTTGCTGCGGAAGACAAAGTTGCGCTGGATGGGAAAATTGATGCACTCGCCGATGACCATGGCCACCATGTAGGCGCAGAAGTAGGGCAGGCCGCCGTGGGCGGCGTCGTAGCCGAGGATGTTCCACTTGAAGGTCTCGCCGAACAGGGTGATGTCGATGCCCGGCCAGCCGAAGTCCACCACCGGCAGGCTTGCAAACGCCTTGGGCAGGAACTGCAGAAGCAGATATTTGAACACGGTGATGAGGTTGGACACGATGACGAACAGTCCGCCCTCCCGCACCCATTTGGCCGCAGCCGGATGCTTTGCGGCAAAGTTATTCCAGAAATTCATGACCTTATTCCTTTCAGCTGTTTTTGAGCCGGTTTTCCATCTGGCTGTTCAGGATGAGATTCTTGACGAACTCATAGCTGACCCGAAGGATGCCCACGAGCCAGAAGCCTTTCAGCTCCCAGACGAGGCCGTCTACCATGCCCATGCTCACCATGCCGTTGGTCATCTTGGCCAGCGCGCGCAGCGGCATATTATACTGGAACACGGTGTTCAGGTCGGGGGTGCCTTTTGCAAAGCTGCTGTCCAGACGGTAGCGCAGCACCTTCTGTGCCACCCAGCCCAGCGGACTGCGGCCATGGTCCATCTCGCCCAGCGTCATGTTCCGGTCGATGCGGACGACATCCTCCGGCACAGGGTGGCCCAGCAGAGCCTCGAACTCGGCGTCGGTCACATAGGTGATCTGACCGGAGACGTAGTGGAGCAGGTCGAGACCTTCGTAGGGGTCGGGAGCGTTGGTCCCCTTGACGGAGACTTCCGCCGTCAGGCGGATGTCTGCGCTGGATGCACCCACGCGGAGCTGATAGCTTCCGCCTTCGACTTCCCAGCGGTCAGTCTTGACGTTCCAGTAGCGGAACGCCTTGTCGTCCAGAGCGATGCTCACCGCCCTGCTCTCGCCGGGGGCGAGGAAGACCTTTGCAAAGCCCTTCAGCTCCTGCACCGGACGGAAGATTTTTGCGTCCTGCTTTGCGACGTAGAGCTGGACGATCTCGGCGCCGGCACAGCTGCCAGTGTTGGTGACGGTGAGGGTCACACCCTTCTCGTCTGCCTTCAAATCACTGTACTCGAAGGTGGTGTAGCTCAGGCCGTAGCCGAAGGGGAACGCCACCGGCACACCGGCGGTCTGATAGTACCGGTAGCCCACATACAGGCCCTCGCGGTACTCCACGTTCCGGCCCTCACCGCCGAAGTTCGCCTTGGCGGGGGTGTCGTCGTAAGCCTGCGCCCAGGTCTGGGACAGCTTGCCGCAGGGGCAGAGCTTGCCGGTGAGGATGTCTGCGGCCGCGCCTGCACCTGCCTGTCCGCCCAGTGCGCCGTAGACCAGTGCCCTGCACTGGCCGACCCACGGCGTCTCTATCGGTGCACCGGCGCTCAGCAGAACGACGACGTTCGGGTTGACGGCAGCCACAGCGGCCAGAAGTTGCTGCTGATTCTCGGCCAGCTTCATGTCGGCGCGGTCGAGGCCTTCGCTCTCTCGCAGCTCATCGAGGCCGAGGCAGAGCAGAACGGTGTCCGCCTTCTTTGCGAGGGCCACAGCCTCTTCCAGCTTCTCGGCGTCAGCTGCACCCTGACGCTCGAAACCGGAGGCATAGCCCACGAAGGTGATGCCGCTGCCGTCGGCCTTGATGCTGTCCAGCAGGGTGTCCACCTGCAGGGCGTTGACGGCGCTGGAGCCTGCGCCCTGATAGCGGGGCGTCTCGGCAAAGTCGCCGATGACGGCCAGCTTCTCATTGGGCTTGAGCGGCAGGATGCCGCCCTCGTTCCTGAGCAGGACGATGCTCTCTGCGGCCGCGCGGCGGGCAAGCTTATGGTGCGCGGCAGCGTCGAAGGTGCGGGGCGCTTTTTCCACCGCAGCGTGGGTGGAGAACACCAGTTCCAGCATCTCGTCGAGGCGGGCGTCCACGTCGGCCTCGGAAATTTTGCCGTCCTGTACGGCCTTCATCAGCTCCCGGATGGAGTCGCCGCCGGGACAGGGCATTTCGAGGGTGGAGCCGTTCTTCACGCCGAGGGCGTGGTCATTGGAGCCGCCCCAGTCGGTGACGACGGCCCCGTCGAAGCCCCAGTCCTTCCGCAGAATGTCCTGCAGCAGGTGGGCATTCTCGTTGGCATAGGTGCCGTTGATGAGGTTGTAGGAGGTCATGATGGTCTTGGGCTTTGCCTCTTTCACCACGATCTCGAAACCGGTCAGATACAGCTCCCGCAGGGTGCGCTCATCGAGCACCGAGTCGCTGGCCATGCGGCGCAACTCCTGACTGTTGACCGCAAAGTGCTTGGGGCAGGCAGAGATGCCGTTTTTCTGGATGCCGCGCACATAGGCAGCGGCCATCCTGCCCGCGAGGATGGGGTCTTCCGAGAAATACTCGAAGTCGCGGCCGCAAAGGGGGCTGCGCTGGATGTTCAGGCCAGGGCCGAGCAGGACAGCCACTTCCTGTGCAGCGGCTTCCTCGCCCAGTGCCTCGCCCACGGCTTCGCCCAGCTTCTCATCCCAGCTGCACGCAGTGGCGGAAGAGGTCGGGAAACAGGTTGCCGGAACGCTGGGGTTGAGGCCCAGATGGTCGGCGGCGCCGGCCTGCTTGCGGACACCGTTGGGGCCGTCCGAAAGGGTGATGGCCGGGATGCCCTTGCCCGGCAGAGCGCGGGTGGTAAAGACAGTCTCGCCCGAGAGCAGAGCGCATTTTTGCTCTAAGTTCAGTTTCTGGATGATGTCGGTATGCTTCATCGCATTTTCCTCATTTTATCCTGAGCAGGGCAAAGGCCCGCTGTCTGGTGCAGCGGGCCTTTGCCGTTGGTTCAGTTCAGGTGCTGCATGGAGAGAGGGTCCGGTTTAGACTTCTTCTTCCTCTTCCTTGCGCTTCTTGTAGTTCTTGATGGCGGTGTACTCCAGGCCAACGATGAGCAGCGCGGCCACGACGTCAGCACCGATCATGATGACCTTCCACTTTGCCATGCCGGGGTTCAGGTTCTCAGCCTCATAAGCGCGGCTGTTGACCACAGTGTAGAGGATGTTCTTGGCAGAGGTGCGCATTGCCTGCTTGCTGCTGTTGGTCAGAACAGTCATCTTGTTGAAGTCATTGCCGGTGGTGCAGAGCATCAGATCGCTGCCGTTGCGGACGCCCTGATCAGCGGTCATGTAGCCGTAGACACCGAAGTAGTCGGTCTCGACGAAGCCGAGGAAGCCCCACTCACCGCGCAGGACGTTCTGCAGCAGCTCCTTGCAGCCGCCAGCCCAGCGGCTGCCGATGTAGTTGAAGGAAGACATGACAGCGTGGCAGTCAGCATCCTTGACAGACATCTCGAAGGGCTTGAGGTAGATCTCGCGGATAGCCTGCTCGTTGGACCAGGTAGCCAGCATAGAAGTACGGTTGCCTTCCTGATCGTTCAGGGCGAAGTGCTTCATGTAAGCGTAGACGCCGTGCTCCTGTGCGCCTGCGATGGCGTTTGCGGCCATAGCACCGGACAGGACACCGTCCTCCGAGTAGTACTCGAAGTTACGGCCTGCAAAAGCGGTGCGGTGGATGTTCATTGCCGGGCCATACCAGCCGGACGTGTTCATCTCGTTGGCCATCTTGCCGATGCTGTCGCCGAAGTCGTGTGCCAGATCTTTGCTCCAAGTCATGCCGATGAGGGTAGCAGCCGGGAAACCGACAGAGCCGACGCCGGTGAAGTTGTTGTTGATGGACGCAGGGCCGTCACAGTCGTTGGTGCGCACCTTGCCGATGCTGTCCACAGCTGCAGTCTGATAGCCGCCGAAGCCGATGGTCTGCTGCAGGTCGTCGATGCTCATCTCATCCAGCAGGTCATCCCACTTGGAATCGTTGTAATCCACGCCGCGCAGGTCAGCCAGCTTGAGGCCGTTCTTTGCGCCGGTGGTGATGTCCTCTGCGTTGGGGTCATCGTCCTTCTCGTAGTTGACCTCAGTGTAGGTGTGTGCGTTGTCGAAGACAGCCTTGACCTCATCGCTCATGTTGTAATCAGCAGGAGCGGCAGTGGCCTCAGCATAGTTTGCAAAACCGTCCGCACGGGACAGATAGGTGATCTCGCCCTCTGCGAAATCGAACTGATTGGTCGCTGCAACAGCGTCGCTCTCGCGCTTGTTGGACTCGTTGTAAACGATGTCGGAAGCAACAGTGTAGGTCTTGGAATCCAGAACATTGTGGGAGTCAGAGTTGGTGCTGATGATGTAACCGCCAGCCTCCAGCACATAGCAGCCGTTGTTCTTGTAATCGTAGGAAGCCAGATCCTCGACCGGGATGGTGAAGTCGATGGTCTCGCTCTCGCCGGGGGCAAGCTCGCTGGTCTTGGCGAAGTCCAGCAGGTTTGCGGAGGCCTTCTCAATGCCGCCGTTGGTGTACGGAGGATCATTATAGATCTCCACGACATCCTTGCCGGCAGCAGAGCCGGTATTGGTGACGGTGACAGAGAACTTCAGGCTGCTGCCGTCGCTGGTGATGTCGCTCATCTTCTGGGTGAAGGTGGTGTAGCTCAGGCCGTAGCCAAAGGGATAGACAACTTCCTTGTCGTAGTCGATGAGGCCTTCATCGGCAGCAGTCTCATAGAACTTGTAGCCGACATAGATGCCCTCAGCGTAGTTGACGAAGGATGCAGTAGCGCCTGCGGGGTCGAAGAAGCTGGAATCGGAATCCAGCTCGGTGGCGTTGGTGTACTTGAAGTCACCGAAGTTGTTCCACCACGGAGAAGCGGTCAGGTCAGCAGCATAGGTGTCAGCGGTACGGCCGGAGGGATTGACCTCACCGGCGACCACGCGGCCAAAGCCCTCAAAGCCGGACTGGCCGGTGCCAGGGCAGAGCAGGACGCCCTTGATCTGGGGGTAGTTCTTGACCCAGTCCATCTCGAAAGCGTTTGCGCCGTTGTAAACGACGACGACGTTGTCGAAGTTGGAAGTGACGAGGTCGATGAGCTCTTCCTCGCGGTTGGACAGCTGCAGGAAGTGGTCGCCCTTATCCCAGTCATTGCCCTCGTTCAGGCTGTCATCGTAAGTGCCGTTGTAGTAGCCGGCGCCGCGCTGAGAACCACGGTAATCTGCCACACGGCGGACCCAGCTGCCGTCCACGACAGCAGACATATCGGTGGGAAGGTCTGCGCCCTCACCGCCGACGCGGGTGATGACGACCATGGCGGTGTCAGAGTATGCCTTGGCGTTTGCCATCATCTCGTCGGTGTACAGGCTGACATTCGGCTCGGGCAGGGTCCAGTCCTGCTGTGCCATGCCGACGCTGGGGCGGGTGGAGCAGTAATCGGTGTAGAACTTGCTCAGCTCGTCGTTGGTCTCGATGCCTGCATCATGCAGACCGGTGAGCAGGTCGGTGACAGGGTAAGCGTCGTTCAGAGCGCCGGAACCGGTGCCGCCGTAGCAGGGGCTGGTGGAAGCCCAGCCGAAGACGTTCAGCTTGGAACCGGAAGCCACAGGCAGGATGTTGTCGTCGTTCTGAGCCAGAACGATGCCTTCCTGGGTGATCTCATTGACCAGCTCGGTGGCCTCTGCGGAAGTCTCCTCACTGATGGAACCTTCGCCGGAGACCAGATCCAGCATGGTGGACATGGGGCCGGTGCAGATGAGGTTGACGACAATCGCCAGCGCCAGCAGAATGGCGAGGCCGGACTGCGCACGAATCATCTTCTTTTTCGCTTTGGGCATCTTCCGCACCGCGAACATCACGAGGAGCGCGAGTACGAGGACGACGCCGAATGCAATCAGATAGTTCTGAATATTCGAAACTACCTGCATTACATCATCCATATTGATGGACAACATAATTTTCTTCCTCCTTATTCTGAATCCATATTTTCCGGGTACAGCTCCCGGAGCATTGCCACTATTATAAATGGATTCAAAGAAAATTCACAAACATCTTCACAATCTGTCATTTTGGAGGCATATTTTGCAGAAGTTTCAATTTGGTTTCAAATTTTATTGTGCTAATCCACAATTTCGAGAACAGTTTTATTGTGCAGAATAGCAAAACGTCTCTGTCATCGCTGTGCGATGACAGAGACGTTTCTCACGATGGGACAGGCAGCAGGATCCGCAGGGTGAACCAGCCGTCGGCCCAATGAAGAGTCATGGTGCCGTCGTGGTGCTGGGCGGCCGCACGCACGCCCTGTAAGTCATAGCCGCCGTGGGCGTTGTGGACGGGCAGACCGTCCGCGCCCAGCTCCACAGGCTGGGCGCAGTAGTTCTCGAAGCGGAGCATCACGCAGCCGCTCTGGTTATAGATGGCCACCCGCAGCAGACGCTTTTCGGGGTCAGGCTCGGCCAGCACGCTCTCGATGGCGTTGTCCAGCGGCGCGCCTACGAGGGTACACAGCTCCCGCGTGCTCAGAAAGCCCAGCTGGCTGCCGTCGGCCACGCTGGTCATGTTGATGCCGCGCTGCTGGCAGTCCATGCTTTTGGCGGTCAATAGGGTATCCAATACCGGGTTGCCAGTCTTGTTCTCGGCTTCATACTGCCGGATGCCGCTCTCCATCCGGGCCAGAGCCGCGTCCTGCTTGGCCCGGTCGCGCTCGGCGCGGATGTCCGCGATTTGAATCTTCAGCTCGTGATAGCGGCTGTTGATGAGCCGGATGCCCTCTTTGCTCCGCTTGTACTGCTCGTACTGGCGGTGGAGCACCTCGTCCATGGCGGCAAGCTCACTGTGGAGCGCCGCCTCCCGCAGCTGCTCGTGCTGAACCGTCAGGATGAGCACGCCGCAGATGTCCACCAGCGTGCGGATGTAGTAGACGCTCATATCCACCTCGCGGTCACCCAAGAACAGCAGGTTGCTCACCGCGAAGACCATCGCCGCCATGACGACGGCCACGAGGCCCGCTTTTCCGCTGATGACGATATGGCCCTTGGGACTTTTGTGCTTATGCTCCAGCACCCAGATGCAGCCGAAAACGCCGCCATAGACCACCACCAGAAGCAGCAGTGACAGGCCGTCGGCCCCGCTGCGCTGAGGCCAGAGGAAGCAGTGCAGCTGCCACTCGGCGCTGGCCGCCAGCTCTGCCAGAACGAAGGCCCGGGCGCAGACATAGCCCGCTTCCAGCAGGGAGATGGTGCGGGTGACCCAGAGGTATAAATACTGTATCCCCACAGCTGCCGCCATGCAGGGGATCCACCACGCCAGCGGAACTCTGCCCGTGGCCTGCAAAAAAGCACTCAGGGCCAGCGCCCATGCCGCACTGGCAGCGATGGTGGCCGTTTTGCCGAAGCGGATGCCCAGCGGCAGGGCGTAGATGCCCACGGCCAGACACTCGGCCAGCGCCGTATACAGGCGCGGGATGTTGGGCAGTGCCGTCATGCACCCTCACCCCCGATGTGGTCGGCCAGCGCCGCGAGGAAGGCTTTCCGCCGGGGGCGGCTGACCTGCAATTCGTAGGGTCCCACCTGCACCATCCCCTGCTGCACGCTCTTCACCTGTGCCAGATTGACAAGGTAGCCGCTGTTGCAGCGGGCAAAGGGCCGCTCGGCCAGCTTTTCCTCAAAGGCTTTCAGGGTGCCTGCCGCCACGAAATCGCCCTCTTCGGTATAAAAATGGACGCGGTGTCCCTCGCTTTCCAGATAATAGATGAGGGACGAATCCAGCCGCCGCATCCCGCCCTCCACCGGCAGGGCCAGATAATGCCGTGCGCGGCGGCGCAGCTGTTCTTCGGCCTTGCGCAGCTGCTGCGAAAACGCAAAATAAGGCACCGGCTTGAGCACATAGTCCAGTGCGCCCACGGCGTACCCGCCGATGGCGTACTGCGCCATATTCGTGATGAAAACAATGATAACATCCTTGTCCAGCTCCCGCACTCGCCGGGCCGTCTCCATGCCGTCCAGATGCTTCATCTCCACGTCCAGAAACAGGATGTCGTACACCGGGCGGTAATCATCCAGCAGCTCCATGCCGTCAGCGAACTCCGTCACCGCGAACTCGGTGCCGTACTGCCGGGTGTGCCGCTGCACATAGCCCTGAAGCTGCGCCCGCACCTCTGCCTCGTCCTCGACCAGAGCAATGCGTATCATTGCCGCACCTCCTTTTTCCGCAATTTTTCTAGTTTTTATTGTAACACGAAATAGGGCGTGTGGCAAATAGGAGAATAAAACAGCAGCCCCGCTTCATCTTCCGCGAGGCTGCTGTTCTGTGATTGGAAAATTTCAGGCTCAGTTCGTCTTGACGGCCACAAGGATACGGATCTTCCTGCCGCCGGAGCAGCCGAAGTTGTCGTACCAGCCGATGAGCTTATAATCCTCGGTGTTGATCTTGGGCAGCGAGGTCGCGAAATACTGGCCGTTCGACCACAGATACACCTGCATATCGTCGGCGGTCTCATAGCGCTTGTCGCCGCTCATGACCGAAGCTGCGCCCAGCTTATCGATGACTACCGGCGAGAGCTGGAGCATCCGGTTGATGGCCTTGCCGTCAGCAGAGCGGCCGATGGCGATGCCGCCTGCGATAACGGGGTACTTGGTGGCGGTGCTGTAGGCCACCTGTTTGCCGCCGGAGTAGCAGACGTAGGTCGCACCCTCGCCCAGATAGTTGAGGAAGTCGCCCAGCGTACCGCCCACGCTGTCGCCGGTACGGCGGAGCACATAGCTGAACAGCTGGTCCGTCTTGCCGGTAAGGGTGTTCCAGGTAGAGCTGACGACACTGCCGTCGATGAGGCCGTAGAGCACATCGCTGGTGCTGGGGACAAGGATGTTCTTCACATCCTGGAAGGTCTCCTCATCGGTCTTGTCCACCTTGGTGGTGGTCGCAGCGGGGAGGCCTGCGGCCTCTCTTGCGGCGTCCTGTGCCTTGTCGCTGATTTTTTTGTCAATCTTCTTGGCGGCTTCGTCCGTCAGGCGGCGGACAGAATCCAGCGCAGCGTACTCCCACAGGTCACCGGTCACATCGTCGAGGATGACCCGGTCGATCTGGCCTGCGGAATTGGTGGTGTAGTAGCGGACGTCGCTTTCACTCAGAGTTACCCCCGATAGGCGGCTGGGGCGAACTGCCCCAGCCACACCCTCCGACGTCGTATCAATGATCTGCACGTTGTCTGCAAACGGGGTGTCGCCCAGCGCGGTGCCGTCGGCGCTGACGGTGCCGCTGGTCGAGCGGGACGAGATGGACTGGACGCTTTCGCCGTCACCGTCCACGCTGATCTCCACCAGCTTGCCGGCCGGGAAATTGAGCTTATTGTCCACATTGACGGTGCGGGCGGTGCCGTCGGTACACATGACCGAGACAGCCTGCTGCACCTCAGCGCTGTTCGTCTCCACGAGGGTGCGGGATGAGGACTGGACCACGCCGTAGAACACAGCGTCTGCCGCGTCGCCGGTGAGGACGGAGACAGCTGCATCATTCATGCCCAGCAGCAGAGTGACCACCTGACCCACGCCGCCGCCGGACAGGGAGGACAGCTGGTAGGCCACAGAGGGCGAAGCGATAGCGTAGGTGACGCCGGCCACGGTCACAGAGGTCGGAGCGCTGGCCGAGGGCGAGACAGCCGTCACGCGGCCTGCGGCGCGCTTGTTGTAGAGCCAGACGGTGCGGGCGCTCTCGTTATAATAATAGACATCATAGGGAGAGAGGGCCGCTGAGGTGGTGACTTCGTCGTTGCGGTAGATGGCCGCCGGGGCGAAAGGCAGGACGGTGGAAGCATCTGCCACAAAGGGACCCTTGACGTTGTCCAGCAGGACAGAAGAGATGTCCACCTGGCCGTTGCTCACGGCAAAGCCAAGGGTGGAAGCGTAGACCTGACCGCTGCCGTTCATAGCGGTGAGGGCGTTGTAGAAGAGCATGGTACCCTGCTCGAGGGTCAGAGTCTCGCCCTGACGGGCATTGATCTCATTGCGCAGGCCCAGCGCGCTGGCCTTGCTGAGCTGAGCTGTGGGGAAGGTACCACCCAGCTTTGCCACATCATAGCCCAGCAGGCGCAGCGCCATGGTGCAGGCTTCTTCCAGCGTGACGGTGTTGTCCGGACGGAAGCTGCCGTCGGAGTAGCCGGTCATCCAGCCGTTCTGGACGGCAGTGCGGATGTAGACCGCATAGGGAGAGTCGCTGTCTACATCGCTGTAGAGGCGGCCGGTGCGGCCCTGTGCCGTGGTGGTATCGCGGTAAGCAGAGAATGCGGTGAGGAGGCGGGCCGCCTGCCCACGAGTGAGGGGCGCACCCAGAGAACCGGCCTGCTCGGCGGTCAGACCGCCCAGTGCCGTCGCCGTCTGGACTGCCGCGTTGGAGCCGACCGCAGAAGCGGGCAGCACCAGCATGGAAACAGCCACGCAGACAGCCAGCAGGAATGCGAGGAATCGTTTTTTCATGGTAAACTCCTTAATCATATCTGAGCGCTTCGATGGGGTTCAGGCTGGCGGCACGGCGGGCCGGCAGGAAGCCGAACAGGACACCGATGCCGCAGGAGATGCCCACGGCGATGGCTGCTGCGTCCGCCGAGGGGGTGACATTCAGGGTAATATCCGTCAGGATATACGGAAGGATCTGGTTGATAATGGCCGACACGACGTAGCCCAGCACGATGCCGAGGCAGCCGCCCAGCGCCGACGTGACGCCGGCCTCCACGACGAACTGGGTCAGGATGGTGCTCTCCTGTGCGCCCAGTGCCTTGCGGATACCGATCTCACGGGTGCGTTCGGTGACGGACACCAGCATGATGTTCATGATGCCGATGCCGCCGACCAGCAGCGAGATGCCTGCAATGGCCGTCAGGACGCCCACCATGACGTTGATCATGGAGGACATCTGCTTCATGGCTGCACTCAGGCTCATGACGTAGACATAGTCGTCCTTGCTGACCAGCTTCTTGAGCCGCGACTGCAAAAACTCCTGTGCCTCATCCGAGTGGTCCGCGTCCTGCAGGACCACATAGTACTGGCTGACACTGCTGGTGTTGTTGACGCTCATCAGGGTGGTATAGGGAACGAGAACAATGTCGTCGTTGCCGCCCTCGTACTGAGAGGCGGGTTTGGAGCGGCCTTCCAGCACGCCCACGATGCGGTACTCGCTGGCGCCTACCTTGAGGGTGCTGCCGAGACCGTTGCCGCCGAAGATCTTACGGTCCACATAGTCGCCGATGACACAGACATTCTTGTTGTCTATCAAATCGGCGTACTGGATGCCGCGGCCCTTGGCCACCTTGTAGTTGTTGATGGTCATGTAATCTTCGTTGACGCCGCTGATGTAGGTGCGGCGGTACTTCTCGCCCGCCACCCGCAGCGTGTCGCCGACACTGGCAATAGGCGAAAGGCCCTTATAATACTCGGGCTTTTCATTGATGATCCTGTACACATCGTCCACTTCCACTGAGCGGGTGCTGGCGGTCATGACGTTGACGCTCAGAATATCGCTGCCCATGTCGGAGTAGAAGTCCTGCATCATGTTGGTCATGCCGTTGCCGAGGCCGACGATGACGATGACGGCCATGACGCCGATGATGATGCCCAGCATGGTGAGGAAGGTGCGGACTTTGTTGCTCAAGACGTTCTGGACGGCCTGTTTGAAGGTCTCCTTTATCATGCCTGCGTCCCCTCCTCTCCGGCTTTCGGTTCTGCCATCATGAAGTTCGGCTGAACGACTGCCTCGGGTGCGTGGGCATCGCCATCGTAGACGACGCGGCCATCTTCGAGGCGGATGATGCGCTCGGCCTGCACAGCAATGGAGTTGTCGTGGGTGATGAGGACGACCGTATTGCCCTGCTTGTGCAGATCCTGCAGCATTCCCAGAACTTCGCGGCTGGTGTGGGAGTCCAATGCACCGGTCGGCTCGTCGGCCAGGATGACCGCCGGGCCGCGGGCCAGCGCACGGGCAATGGACACACGCTGCTGCTGACCGCCGGAAAGCTGGTTGGGCAGGTTTTTGAGCTTATTGCCCAGACCCACCCGCTCAAGGGCAGCCTTTGCCGTCGCGTGGCGCTGTGCGGCGGGGATGCCCGCATACACAAGGGGAACTTCCACATTCTCCAAAAGCGTCAGCTTCGGCAGCAGGTTGTACTGCTGGAAGATGAAGCCCAGCTTCTCGTTCCGGATGTTTGCCAGCTCACGGCGGCTCATCTTGCCGACATCCTTGCCGTCCAGCAGATAAGTGCCTTCGGTAGGCACGTCCAGACAGCCGATGATGTTCATACAAGTGGATTTACCAGAACCGGACTGGCCGACGATGGCCACGAACTCGCCTTTGTTGATTTTGAAAGAGACGTGGTCGGCGGCCTTTACGAGGGTGTCGCCCATCTGGTAATACTTGCAGACCCCATCAAATTCTATCAGCGTGCTCATTCGTCATCTCCTTCGGCGGAGGCCATCATGTTGCTGTAGAAGTCGGTCGCACTGACGCTGGAGTTGTCGTAAGCGATGGTATCGCCCTCCTGCAGGCCGCTCTTCACTTCGATGTAATCGTCATCGCTGATGCCGGTGGTCACCTTGACGTAGACGTAGCCGTCGGGAGCGGTCATTGAAGTCTCAGCATTGGCAGCGCTGGGCGAATCTTTGGTCACCAGCACATAGCTGCCCCGGACGAGGGCGGCGTTGGGCAGGGCCAGAACATTCTTGACGCTGGCGGTGGTGATCTTCGCAGTGGCGTTCATTCCGGGCAGCAGCTCGCCCATGTCGTCGATGCGGACGGTGACGGGGTAGCTGGTGGAGCCGTTGGCGGTAGTGCCTGCCACGAGGATACTGCTGATGACGCCCTTGTAAGTCTCACCCGGGACGGCGTCGGCGGTGATGTCCACCTCCTGGCCGACCTCGAGGGAGCGGATCTTCAGCTCGTCCACGTTGAGCTTCATTTCCAGATAGCTCATATCGTAGATGGTGCAGAGGTTCTGCATGGCGGTGTCGTTGGCGCTGAGCTTGTCGCCGGCCTTGACCTTCTTATCCACGATGGTGCCGCTGATTGGGGCGTCGATGGTATAGTGGCTGATGGTCTTCTCGGCAGAAGACATCTGCAGCTCGGCAGCGCGCAGGCTGTCAGCGGCGTTTTTGGTCTGCTTGTCCAGATCTTTGCCGGTGATGCGGAGGATGACGTCATTCTGACGGACGGTGCTGCCCTCCTTGACGCAGAGTTCAGACACGGTACCAGAGGCAGCTGCCACGACAGTCTCCTCACGCTGGTAAGTAAAGTGTGCAGAGTTGAGGGAGCTGACGCCGTTCACCTGTGCCACAGCGGCCTGTGCGGTGGTCAGGCTGCCCGCGTTGGGAACAGCGATGGTGACAGTGCAGGTCATCAGGCTGGCGTCGCCGGCAGGGTCTGCACCGGAAACGGAGCGGATGGTGCCGTTCAGCGTCTCAAAAGTGGTGTCCGGCATGACCTGTGCGGCCTGACCGGCGACAAAGCTCTGGGCCTCTGCGGCAGGGAAATCCACGGCCAGCAGCATCACGGAGGTGTCGCGGATGGTGGCCACAGTCTGACCAGCCTGCACGGCGTCGCCTGCGGCGACTGCAAAGGAGCTGACCTCGCCGCTGATCTTGGTGCGGACGTTCTGCATATCCGCAATGTCATCGTAATTGCGCTGTGCCTGCTCCACCGAGAGCTGTGCGCTCGCGAGGTTGTTTTCCACATCCGAAATGTCGATGGTGTAAAGAATATCGCCCTTCTCGATGCTGTCGCCCAGCTCAAAATCGGCGGTGAGCACCGTGCCGGTGACGAGGGACTTGACGGTGTAGGAATCGGCGGCGTTGATGGTGCCGCTGCCGTCGTAGACATTCACGATGTCGCGGCGTCCCAGCTTCTCCTGCGTGTAGGCAAGGTCTGCCGACGCACTGCGGCTCTTGCGCGGCACGATGACCGCCACCAGCACCGCTGCGGCTGCGACCACCGCGATGCAGCGCTTTTTGTGGGTCTTGATAAAGTGGAACACCTTATTTTCTCCGCCGGTATTCTCCTGCGGAGAGGCGTCCTGTGTCTTCTTGTTGAAACCTAGCATGAAAAGCCTGACCTCCTGTGTTTCATGAAAAAGAAAAGTTCTTTCTGCCTGTTTTCATTCGTTCTGCGCTTTCCCCCACAGCGTCCTCCAAAAATGACCTGTCTGCGAGATGCTGCCCCGGGTTAGCGGCGCAAACCGTTATAATGATACCACCTAACAAAACGGACTACAAGAAATTTTTCCTGCACAATCTGCAACTTTTTTGAAAATTTTTCCATCATCTCTGTGTCTGGAAGCTGGAACATCAGACAGAGCTTTCGGATGAAGAGTTCATCCACTCGCTCCGGCCCTTCGTGCAGCGCGTTCTGGGGCTGTAACGGGCTGCCCCGTGAGATGAAATCGATATTCTTGCAGCACGCAAGCTCCAGCTTTCGGGTAGAATAAATGCCGCACATATAGCCGTACACCAATAGCTTGACCATGATCCGGGGTTCTGCTGCCGATTTTCTTCCTTTCGAAGAATACGCCTGATACCATTTCCTGTAATCCAGTTCCTCAAGCTGGGCGGTGGCTACATATACCGGTTCATGTTCATCTATTAAAATATTTTCGCTTATTGGAAGGGTCAGCTGTTGATATATGCCGCCCTTTCCTGTATACTGTTTTTGTTGTATCTGGTTCATGACAGTCTCAGCTTACAACAAAAAATGAGATAGGCAACCCCTTTCGGGGAAGTCCATCTCATTTTTTTGTTGGGACTATTTTGCAACAGCCCCTTTTCGATTCGTTATCAGAATTTGATCAGCGGCGTACCAGCTGACACACTGCCCTCTGCAAGCATTTTCAGCTCGCCCAGCTCATCGCTGTTGGTCACGATGACCGCCGTCGTGGCGGGATAGCCTGCGGCTTTGATGGCCCTCAGATCGATGGTCAGCAGCGGCGTACCGGCCTTGACGGCCTCGCCCTCCTTGACCAGACCTTTGAACCCTTTGCCCTGCATCTCAACCGTGTCCATGCCAACATGGATCAGGAGTTCGATCCCGTCGTCGCTGGTCAGGCCTACCGCATGCAGCGTCGAAGGCACCTGGCTTACAACACCATCGAACGGCGCGTAGACCGTTTTTTCGGAAGGTTCGATCCCGCATCCCGGGCCGAGGATCCCCTGCGCAAACGTTTCGTCGGGGATGTCGGCCTGCGCCAGCACTTTGCCGCTGATCGGAGCCAGGATCGTCCTGTTCTGGATGATGAACTCTACTTTTGCTTCCTGCTGCTCAGCTTTTCTGCCGAACAGCTTGTTGAAAAATCCCATGTTGATACGCCTTCTTTCCAATCATTATTGATCCGGGCAGGTGCAGAAATATCTCGCACAGCCTGCGTTTTCTTCAAGCGCCTGCTGATATATCAAAATACCATTCCTGCCACGAAAAAATCAATCTTCCTTCTTCATTTCCTTTTTCTGTTTCAGGTCAGGTCGCCGCCGTTGGTCGCAATCACCTTTTTATACCAGTAGAAGCTATCCTTCCGGTGGCGGCTCATATCGCCTGTACCATCATTATTCTTATCCACATAAATAAGGCCATACCGTTTTTTCATCTCTCCGGTAGACGAACTCACCAGATCGGTGCAGCCCCATAAGGTATAGCCCATCAGGTCCACGCCTTCCTCGACCGCCTGTGCCATCGCTTCAATGTGCGCCCGCATATAATCGATGCGGTGGGGGTCGTGGATGGTGCCGTCAACTTCCAGCTTATCCTCTGCGCCCAGGCCGTTCTCCACAATGAACAGCGGCTTCTGGTAGCGGTCATACAGCTCGTTCAGATACCAGTGCAGGCCGTCCGGGTCGATGGTCCAGCCCCACTGGCTGGTTTTTCGATAGGGGTTCTCGGTGCCGCGCATCACGTTGCCCACCACCGTGGGGACATTGGGGTCGTTCGTAACAGTGGTGCTGGAATAATAGCTGAGAGACACAAAGTCCACCGTGCCGTTTTTCAGCGCCTCGGCGTCCGGTTCTTTTTCCTCCCCGGTGGGGAACAGCCGCGCCCATTTGATGCTCATGCGGAACACTTTGAAGCCCATCTCGCCGTAGAGGGCAATGTCCTCTTTATAGCGGTGATAAAAATCCACGGCTTCGTGGCTGGGGTATAGTAACCGGGCAGGATGCCGTCCGTCAGATAGCGGAGCGTCGTGCGGCTGCCACCGCTCATCACATCCGGCACGGACAGGCCGCAGCTGCCGACGCCGCCCTCATACTGATGGGCAGCCGTTGCACCGCCCCAAAGAAAATTTTTCGAAAACACATTCTTCATGATCTCGTTCTCCGTTCTTTTTAGGCTTCAGAGGGTTCTTCTGCTTCCTGCTGGGCGCAGCGCTCCTGCCAGAGCACCAGCGCTGCCACAGCCAGCGGCGCAAAAGCCCAGCAAACTCCGGCTGCGCCGTGGATATTCACGGCGGCACAGCCAAGACTGCCGCCCAGAAGATAGTTTGCGATCGTCAGCGTATAGATGCGTGCACCTGTCAGGTCCTGCACATCCCTGTAGAAGAAATATCTCAGCCAGCGGGTGACGCAGTTTTTCAGATTTTCGGTCAGGAACAACGTCGCGCTGGGGTACTGGCCCACATGGTTGAAGCTGCCCCACTGGAAGCTGGTAGCAAAAAAGAGCGGGTAGACCCTGAAAAAAGCGAATACTTCTTCCGGCAGCCTGGCCGAAAGCATCAGCGCCGCCGCGTCCACCACGATGCACAGCTCCCGCATGGGCAGCGTACAGAATTCATGCAGCAGCCACGCGGCTGCGATGCCGCTGCTGAAGATCAGAAACGCGCCGATGCGCGCTGCCGCGCTGAATCCGTTCCCATCCGAGACATCGATGAGCAGGTCCATCAGGTTTCCGGTCTGGGCTGAGCCGTAGCTTCCATGAGCGCAGATCGCGTAAAGCCCCATAAATCCACCCATAAAAGTCATCAGATAATGCAGTATTTCTTCCCTGTATTTTTGCAGCGTCTCCATCGTCCGTTTTTGTCTGTCCTTTTGTTGCATTTTTTCTGTAATATGTCGAATGGCACATGGTTTCGTCTTGAGTTTTGCTGTTTTTCTGATACAATAAAAATGTATCAATTACCATATTTTTTCATATTCGACTTTGCTTTCCATTAAAACGAGGTGCTTTGCATGAACGCCATCGGCCGTAAACAACATATCATCCAGAAGCTTCAAAAAGAAAACTATGTTGACACAAATGAGCTTGCCGCTGAACTTGCCGTGTCAGCCATGACGATCCGGCGCGACTTGAACGCTCTGGCCAAAAGCGGCCTGATCACCGTGCAGCATGGCGGTGCCACCTTGAACAGCGGCTCCCTGTTCGAGTTCAACATGGCGATGAAGAATGAGAACCAGATGACCGAAAAGATGCGCATCGCCAAAAAATGCCTGGAATATGTTCACGGTGGTGACTCTGTTTACCTGGACGCCGGCACTACTGTCAGCTGCCTGGCCCCTCTGCTGAAAGGCAAAGAGAATGTTCTCATCATGACCCATTCCTTGCTGGCAATGGATCAGCTCTCCGACACAAACCTGCACGTCATCATGTGTCCCGGCGAGTACCGGAGCGATTCTCTGGCCTTTATTGGTAGCCTGACAGACGAATTCATCTCCCAGTTCCAGATCGACACCCTGTTTTTGGGTGTCGAGGGTATCGACCTAAACGGCGGCTTCTCTGTCCCCCACATTGCCGACGGCACCACCAAGCGCACGTTAGTCAAAAAGGCGCGACAGGTCATCTGCATGGCCGACAGTTCCAAGTTCGATTCTGCCTACTACTTCAGCATCGCCCCCCTGCAGGATGCCGACCTCATCGTTACCGATTCCGGCATCTCCCCCGCCGTGCTGGAACGCTATACCAGCGCAGGCATCCGCATCGTGGTAGCCTGAGCCTTCCCGGCTCGCGTACCGTTCCCGGCGGAGCAGGTGCCAGACCTGTTCAGACCGTCGGCTCCCAGGTCAGGGCACCGCTGTGATCCAGCAGATAGGGGCGAAGATAGGCGACGGTGGAGCACATGGGGAGGACATCTTCGGGGATCTCAATGCCCAGTACATCCTTCAGATAGGCGCGGCGCTCCTGCATCCGCTCCCACATGGCGGGGTACTGGCTGTGGAGCTCTTCCCTCAGAGCCGCATCGGCCAGAGCCACCGTGCTCTCCGCGCTGGTCCCGCCATAGCCCGGGACCGAGGGGATAATATCGATCTGCAGCATCATGCCGCTTTGCAGCAGTTCCTTCGAGTCCTTTCGCACCGGCGAGCAGAGCCATTCTTCCTCTGCCGTCAGATGGCCCGGACACAGACCCCAGCCGTATTTCTCGCGGGGGAGCACCTGCTCCACCAGCTCATACAGAGCGCCGCCTTCCATGCCGACGTGCAGCTGTTCCAGCCAGCGGGCATAAGCGTTGAAGTAAGGCGCGGCCACCCGTTCCAGATAATCCTGCTGGCCGTCGGGCATCTCCGACGCATTGTGTACGGCAAAGCCTGCCCGGCTGGACAGGCCGCCGCGGTAACCCACCGTCAGGGAGATGGAGTCGCCCACCTTTACGACATTGTCGGTGGGATACATATTGCCTTTCAAAAAGCGCGGGCCGCTGGCTGCAATGGTCACCACGCTGTTGTGCTGGCCATAGCGGTTGAGCTTGTCGCCCAGTACCATCTCCGGCACACCCTCGTCCAGCGCATCCATCGCGTCCAGGATGCAGTCCGAGGCCAGCGCAGCCGCGAACTCGTAATGCGCGATCTCGTTGGCGTTGTTCGTCACGCGGGCGCCATTCTCGCCGATGAACAGCCCGCCTGCCGGGGTCAGGTATTCGGCACCCACCACATCCCGCAGGGCGTCCATGATAAAGGCCGGCAGATCATACATCTGCCCCACATCCTCATAGGGGCTGGTGAACAGCTTCCACCCGGCCACACCGGTGCGTCTGCCCGCTTCCAGACCAGCTGCCGCAAGCTGCTCCCGCAGCGTTTTGGGCGTTTCACAGGGCTGGTTGGGTAGCGAGAACACGGGGACGTGTACGGCAGCAGCCTGCACACGCGCCTTTCCGGCCTTGTTCAGGTTTTCGTTGCCCAGCACAAGGCTCATCGTCCCGTCGGCCCGGATCACCAACAGTCCCTCTTCAAACCGAGTGTAGTAGCCCACCAGATATTCAAAGTTTCCGCCGTGCTCCACATCACTGTAGACCACCAGCCGCTCCAGACCCTCCGCACGCATCCGGGAAAGGATCTTCTGCCTACGCTCTTCCAGCGTCTCGTCGGTCAGCGCAACCGGGATAAGCGAACAGTCCTTCCGAGGCTCCGGCACCGGTTTCAGCTTTACCACATAATTTTTCATAGCTATTTTTCCTTTTTTCTGGTTTTCATTTCCAAAACAGGTTCATTTCAAATATAGGTCATTCCTATCACTTTGTCAACGAACCCAGTTCGCAAACAGCACGATCACCATCGGCATAAACGTCACGGCGTAGATGGCCCGCAGTACCTGAATCAGCGCGATCTTTGTCAGGTCGGCGTTCAAATCGGCCGCAATCAGCGACATATCCGTAGCGCCGCCGGGGGCAGAGGCCAGCATGGCAGACTTCAGATCCAGCATCCCCTTCTTTTTGCATATCGTGCTGTAGATCAGGTTAACCAGCCAGTAGTTGGCCATCAGGATCAGCAGAGCAATCACCGTACCACCGTTCAGCAGAGCCAGCGCCGAGGGATGGATGCTGCAGCCCACTACCGCGCCCGCCAGCAGCTGCGCCACCGTTTTTATGGTCAGCGGCACATAGCAGGCCGAGGTAGTGATATTCAGCAGCACGATCACAACGATCGCAAATACCATAACACCTGCCGGCACACCGCTGGCATATCCCGCAAATCCGGCTGCCAGACAAACGATCATCGTGAACGCCAGCTTCCGGTTCCGGCCATAGATGAGCCTGTCCAGCCAGGTCTCGCCCATTTCCAGCGTGCCGGTAACAAGGCGCACATCCTCTTCGGCATCGCCTTCGTTTCGGGTGAAGAACCGGATCCAGTACGGGAAGAACAGCAGTACGCCCACCAGGCGCAGCGTCTGCATCAGCGCCACGATGGGGGTATCGCCGCCAAGATCGATGCTCAGCATGGAGATGTCAGTCACACCGCCGGCCACAGAGCCGAGCAGCGCCGTGACATAGTCAATGCCCGCAATCTTATGCACCACGACGCCCGTGACGAATGTGTTGGCCGTGAGCATGAGCACCAGCAGGAAGAAAGGCTTGAGCAGATACTTTGCGTTCCGCACATCCTTTTTGGTGATCTGCATCCCGATGAATCCGCCCGAGATCGCCTGCGCAGAGATTCGCACCCATGTGGGCAGGTAGGCGTAATCCCAGATGATGTTGGTCAATCCCACCGCCAGCATACTGCCGATCATGGCAGGCGCAGGCAGGTGGAATTTTTTTGCCGTCTGGAAGCCGATCCACGCCACGGCAAGGGTAAGACAGATCTTCAGCATCAGATATTATCCAGAGGCCAGATGGGGCGCTGCACCGTCTTGTAGGTAAGACGTTCCGTACGCTGCATGGTGGTGCCGTCCGTCAGCGACATCACATAGCTCTTGGCCTGTCCTTTCAGTTCGGGATAGAGGTAGCCCTGTTTGACGACAAAGAAGTTATACCGCGTCATATCCACATTGGCGCAGTCGTACTGATACTTCTCGGCAAAGGAGACCGGGAAATTCTCCACGATGATGGTGATCGGGCGGTCGTCCAGCTTGATGGTGCAACAGCTACCCACCACGGCCTCGTTGTGGTAGTGGTGATGCAGGTCGCCGAAGGAGAGGATCGCACCGGACAGCGCCACTTTGGCCGACAGCTCCGTTTTGGCCGTACCAAGTTCGAACTCTATATGCTCGCCCATCTTTTTTGTAGAAAGCACATTGTCCAGCAGGGGCTTGTCGTTGATGCCTGCCACGATGATGTTCTTATCCTTATAGTCTTTCAGAGCCAGCAGCTGGCGCAGGACATAGGTATTCATGCCCTGTGCGCCGGCGGTCACGTTATCGCCGGAGTCGGTCAGGAACACCGGGCCGCCCTCTACCTTCATCATGGCCTCCAGGGCCTCGTCCGGGTCGGCGGCATAACCGGTAAAGTGGAACTCGCGGTGGCGCGCCCAGACAAAATCGTAGATCTCCTGGGCCTTCTGCTCGGCGTACTCCTTATCCTCGGGGCGGTTCGGCGTGACCATAACGGCAGCGCCGCACTTTGCGCTGTCGTGGCGCAGGTAGCCGATATGGTAAGAGCAGGTCAGGATGCGGGGGTCGGCCTCGATCTCGTTCAGCAGCTTATTGATAGACACCAGCGGCTCGTCCGTGGAGACACAGCGCTCGCCGCCCAGCAGGATCGGCACCTTTTTGTAGATGGGGTGGATCTCGCGGCGGTCCTTCAGCAGGTCCACCAGCGCGCGGAACACCACCTGATGAGCATCTTTGCGGTCGGTATGGGGGCTGTGGCGGAAGGTGCGGATGATATTACAGTTATCGGCCTGCTCCTGCGAAAGGTTTCCGTGGGTGTCCATAACCATTGCCAGCGGCATATAAGGCCCGGTGATCTTGCGGATCTCCCGCACCAGAGCATGGTCGCCGGAGTCGCCCTCCAGATCGATGACCGAAGAAGCACCGTGGAAGAAGAAGAACATACCGTCGATGTCGTGCAGATGCTCCTTGACTGCGTTCTTGAACTGTGTAAGGATGTACTCAAAGGCTGCGCCGTCCACACGGCCGCCGCCTCCGCCGTAGGCCATCAGGCTGGGGACCAGCTCCACGCCGCACTCGGCTGCCGGCTCACGGACGTACAGGATATCCGCCACTGCATCGCCGCGGGTGATGGAGAAGTCTTCCAGCATCATGGGCTTATCCACATAAGCATTGCACTCGGCCACAAAGCCGCCAATCAAAATTCTCATATCGTGTTCCTTTCCCGGCAGAAGAGCCGTTGGATCTTTTCAAATGTTGTCGATGGGGAACATGGGGCGCATGATCTTTTTAAAGGGGATAATCCGGGTATCCTGCGGCGTTGCGCCGTTTGTCAGGGACATCACGCAGAACTTTCCGGCTTCTTTCAGCTCCGGGAAGATGTAGCCCTGCTTGACGGCCACCACGTCGTAGTCGTCCACCGAGACGCTCACACCGCGGAACTGGTGCAGCTCCACCATTGTCTGCTTGGAGTTTGCCACCACGATGTCGATGGGCGCCCCCTGCACCGAGACTACGATGGCCTCGCCGTAGCTGCCGTTTTTGCGGAACATGAAGCCGTCCAGCTTGCCTCTGCACTTGATCTTCACGTTCAGAAAAACACTGCGGCTCATCTCGTCCCGCTCGACGCCCAGCCGGAGTTCCGTCTCTGCGCCGTTCTCCAGAGCCGAAAGCTTGTAGCAGGCATCATCGTCATGGATGTCGGCAAAGAGGAACTTTTTGTTCAGTTTTTCTACCGCCAGGACCTGCCGCAGGATGTAGGTGTTCCAGCCCTGCGCTCCACTGGTGACGTTATCGCCCGAGTCGGTGATGAATGCCGGCTTGCCCTCAAACGCCAGCGCCATTTCCAGCGCTTTGTCCGGGGCAGCGGTCAGGCCGGTATAATGAAACTCATGGCGCTTGTCCCACACATAGGCCGCCACCTTGTCGGCGATCTCCTGCGCATACTCCTGATCTGCCGCCGTCTGGGGTACGGCCACGATGCCGCAGCCCGCCACAGGGGTATCGTGGCGATATAATCGACGTGCCAGCTGGCGCTGCGGATACGGGGATCTTTTTCCAACTCATCCATGTACTGGTTGATACTCTTCACCGGCTCGTCCGTCGAGACGCTCTGCTCACCGCCCAGGATCAGGGGCAGCTTGCGGTACACCGCATGGATGTTCTCCCAGGCCTTCACCAGCTCACAGAGCATGGAGGCCACCTTGCACATAGTATCCAGACTGTCGGTATGAGGCGACTCACGGTAGCTGCGGATGATCTGGGTGCTCTCCACATACTCCCTGCACAGGTTGCCGTGGGGGTCGCAGCAGACCGCGATGGGCAGATGCGGCCCGACGATCTGGCGAATCGCCGCCAGGATATGGCGCTCGCCGGAGCCGATCTCCTCTACCTCGCTGGCACCGTGGAGATGGAGATAGATGCCGTCCAGCTCGGCCTGATGTTCCCGCACTGCGCGGAGGAAGCAGGCCTCGATATAATCGAACGTCTCCTTTTGGATGACACCAGAGGCACCGGCTGTCGCATAGATCGAGGGGATCACTTCGATGCCGGCATCGGCAAAAATGTCCTCCACCTGCATCTTGTAGATGCAGTCCTCACCAACTGTGATCACATAATTGGTGATGTCGTTTTTCAGAGGCACATTTGGGACTCTGTCGTAAAATAACCAACAAGAACTTTCATTCTCTGATCTCCTTGTTCAGATCTCGTCGATGGGGTACATCGGGCGCTGGATGCGCTTGAACTGCAGCTTTTTGGTGTTCTGGGGTGTCGCGCCGCCCGTGAGAGACATCACATAGAAGGCTGCGGCTTCTTTCAGCTCCGGGAAGATATAGCCCTGTTTGACCACCGTGATGTCGTAGTCGTTCCAGTCCACATGGGCGCGGTCGTAAATGATCTTGGCCGAGAAGGTCTTCTCGCTGTCTGCCACCACGATGTCGATGCCCGTTTCCTTTACATGAGCGGTAACGCAGTGGCCGAACACTTTCATGATCGTGGAGCCGGTCGTTCCGGAGCGGACGATCTCTCCCTTGCTCTTCACGGTCACATCCAGTTCCACCGGTGCGCTCAGCTCGTCGTGGCCGACGCCCAGCGTGATATGCCGCTCCTCGCCGATCTCCGCTTCCATAAGGCCCCGGCAGCACTGCGGGTCGCAGATGGATGCGAAGAGAAAGGTCTTATCCGTATCCTTCAGCGCCAGCACCTGCCGCAGGATGTAGGTGTTCCAACCGGTGGCGCCGCTGGTGACGTTGTCGCCGGAATCGGTGATGAAGACGGGACCCTTCTCCTGGGCCATCGCCATCTCCAGCGCCTTGTCCGGTTCGGCGGTCAGGCCGGTATAGTGGAACTCATGGCGCTTGTCCCACACATAGGCTGCCAGCGCGTCGGCAGCCTGCTCTGCGTACTCCTGATCGGCGGCAGTGGCTGGAGTCACCACGATGCCGCAGCCCGCCACAGGGGTATCGTGGCGGATATAGCCGACGTGCCAGCTGGCGCTGCAGATGCGGGGGTCCTTTTCCATCTCGTCCATGTACTGGTTGATACTCTTCACCGGCTCGTCTGCCGAGACGCTTTGCTCGCCGCCCAGGATCAGGGGCAGCTTGCGATATACAGCGTGGATGTTTTCACGTTTTTTCAACGCTTCGCAGAGCATCCCAGCCACGATCCGCCGGGTCTGGATGCTGTCGGTATGGGGCGACTCACGATAGCTGCGCACCACCTGTGCACTCTCCACATATTCCTTGCACAGGTTGCCGTGAGGGTCGCAAGCAACGTAGATCGGCACATAGGGGCCGACCCGCTTGCGGACCTCTGCCAGGATATGGTGCTCGCCGGAGCCGAGGCCTTCCACCTCGCTGGCACCATGCAGCATCATATAAATACCGTCGATCTCGTTCAGGTGCTCTTCCACCGTCCGGATAAAGCAGGCCTCGATGTAGTCAAAGGTGTGACGCTTGATGACGCCGGAGGCTCCGGACACCGCGTAGACTGCGGGGATCACCTCGATGCCCGCCTGTGCAAAAATATCGCCGACGTGCATCTTGCGCACACATTCCTCGCCAAATGCGATGTCATAGGCCGTGATCTCATTTTTGCGGGGAATATTTTCGTTGGACTCCGTGATAAACTCGCCGATCAACACTTTCATCTTCATTTACCTCATAATAAACAGTAGTCCCTGCCCGAACCTCTCCAGAGCAGGGACTACCCGTTTAATTTACTTTACATTTTTCTTGGCGTCTCTGCTCAGGAAGAAGCGGGTTGCGATAAAGGAGGTTACAATGGTAGCGGCTGCAACGATGACTGCGATGATCACATGATGCATACCGCCGTTCTCGTCGATGTACATGATGAAGGTCATCAGGCCGGGGCAGCCGATCTGGACGAACTTCTTCAGCCCAGTGATACCGGCGATCAGGCCGCCGACCACAGCGCCGCAGGCAGTACCCTTCAGAGCAGCGGGGGTGGAGATCAGTGCGCCGTAGAATGCAGGCTCGGTAACGCCGCACAGAGCGGTCAGGCCGAAGGAGCCGTACAGGCCCTTCTTTGCGGCATTGTCGGAACCCTTGAGAGAAGTTGCGATGCCAAGGGTGGCAGCACCGACTGCCAGATTGGAGATAAAGCCCATGTTGCCGAAGATGACGTCATAGCCCTGGTCTGCGATGAAGGCGATGGACATGGGGCCGATGCCCTTGTCGATGCCGAACATGACCATGTAGGGATACAGAGCGGCCAGCAGGGGCTGCAGCAGGAATCCGATCGTGTTGGAGAGGAACATACACACAGCGGCGACACCATTGCTCAGCTCAGTACCCAGAGGTCCAAGGACGATCAGTTCCACAGGGACCACAATGATCATGGTGACCAGCGGGGTCATGAAGAAGGTGATGACTTCCGGCATGATCTTCTTGACGAACTTGTACACGAAGTACATGAAGAAGACGCCCAGCATCACGGGGAAGACGGTGGAGCCGTAGGAGACCTGCGGCACGGGGATGCCGAGGAAGCTCAGGCCTTCAACATTGTTGATACGGTCACAGACCAGAACAGCGCCTAAGAAGCCGCCGTAGATCTCAGGCATTTTCAGCTGCTTGCACATGAAGATGCCGACCCAGATGGGGAAGTAGGTGAAGCCTGCCTGGAACAGTGCCATGCAGATGTTCACCGTGCCGGTGCTGGTATCCAGACCGAAGTAGTTGATGCCGACGCGGGCGATTGCCAGGATCATGCCGCCCACGATCATGGCCGGGACGATCGGCATAAAGACGGGAGCCATGAAGCCCGCGATCTTATCCATGACCCACTTTGCATTATGGGGCTGGTTTGCGTTGGAATCCTCGATCTCCACGCCTGCGTTCATGCCCTCTTTCCAGCCGGAGACGGCCAGGAACTCATTGTAGGCATCGTTGACCTTGGGTCCAATGATGATCTGATATTGACGACCCTTCTCCACAAGGCCTGCCTGCTCGGGAGCTTTCTTCAAAGCCTCCACATCCACCAGGCTAGGCTTTGCCACTTCGATGCGCAGACGTGTTGCACAATGCGTGACGTTGGTGATGTTGCCCACACCACCGATATTGTCCAGAATATATTTGGACATTTCGTCAAATTTACCCATGGGTTTACCTCCTGCAAAGTTTTCAAGCAGAACGTCTCATTCCACTCGTTTCCGAAAGAATTTTACGGGACGGCTTCTTTGTGCTCCTCCACCTCGCTTCCAATTTGTTCATTTTTGTTCTCGTTCTGTTCTCTTTTGTTGTATTATATTCCAAGTTCTTCGCTTTGTCAACAATTTGTTCACGTTTTTATAGTCAGTTTGTTCATTTTCGTCGCATTGTATGTTTTTATTCGTTCGTTTTGTCAGTTCTGGCAATTATCCGGACACAAGGTCACATTTTGGGGCCTTATTTTCCGCTTCGATTTTTCCATTTTTTCACAAAATCATCTGTGCTGTGCGCTTTTCGCTGCCGCACCTTTTCAGAAACGGATCAGCCAGAATGTCACAAAAGACAACATTGCAGAAACAAACACACACGCATTGGTAAAGCCCATGTCGCCGTGGTATTTCTGGCAGTAGATCGTAGCGGTGTTCACAACAGGCGCTGCATTGATGAGCACCGCCGCCGCACACTGCACTCCCTGCACCCCCAGCAAACGGCAGGCCGCCAGCGTGATATAAGGAGAAGCCAGTAGCCGGAACAGGCTGACGCCAAACACCTGGCCGGAAAAAATCTGGGACAGAGATACCGTGCGGAAGGTATCCAACAGCGTGGAACCCACGAGGATCATTGCCATCGGACTCATGCAGGCTGCCAGGCTGCTGCACATCCCCATGACGGGTACCGCCACCGGAACTTTCAGAAGGTTGAGGAGAAAGCCCAGTGCCATGCTGATGTTCAGGGGGTTGCGCACAAAGTTTTTCAGCCCTTGTTTTACCCCGTTGCCGTGGCTAGATGTATCAAAATAGTACTGGCCCGAAATATTGGAGAGGATGCGGGTGGACACCATGAACATATTAGCGTAGAACACGCCCGTGGGTCCGTACATCGACTCCACCAGCGGGATGCCCACCATCGAGCCATTCGAGATGAGCATACAATACTCCGTGATCCTCCGCCGGGCCAGCGGCACGGAGGCCGGGATGAGCCGGGCGCAGAGCATCACTACGGCCATCACCAGCGCACCTGCGGGTACCAGCCACCCGCAGGTGGAAAGCTCCTCTAGCGACATGGACTGGTAAAACGAGACAAAGATATTCATCGGCATCAGGACGTTCATCAACAGATCCGAGAGGAACTGGTCTGCCTCCGCATTTGTGAGCTGCAGCTTTTTCAGCAACATTCCCAGGCCGAACAACAGCAGGATCTTACACTCCGCCTGCAGCAATACAATGCCGTCCATCCCGATCACACGTCCTTATGTTCCGCGATGAAATCCCTGTACCAGTAATAGCTCTTTTTGGGGATGCGGCGCAGCAGGCCGTCCTCATAGTCTACCCGCACAAGGCCATACCGTTTTTTGTAGCCGTTGATCCACGAATACAGATCCATCGTAGACCAGCAGTAATAGCCCTTCACGTTCACGCCGTCCTCCTTGGCCTTGAGGATCCAGCCGATGTAATCGTTGAGGAACGCGATCCGGTCGTCGTCCTCCACATAGCCGTTTTCGTCCGGCACATCGTAGCAGCCGTGGCCGTTTTCGGTGACGTAGATGGGGATATTGCCGTACCGCTCCTTGCGCAGCATCAGGGTATTGTAGGCGCATTTGGGGTAGATCTCGCGTCCCCATTTGTTCAGCCTGGTATCGGTATCGCGATCCGACTCGAACCAGCCTGCAATGGCGCGCGTCTCCCGGGCTGTCTTGCCGGTGCCGTCGTTGTTGCCCGCATTGTTCACGGTAAAGGCGGTGATGCCGGATTCGTTGGGCTTGACGATCAGGCGGCTGTAGATATTCTGGCCCAGGAAATCCACCGTATTGTTTTTGATGATCTCGAGGTCTTCGTCCTTCATAAAGGAGAGGTCGATCCCTCTTGCCTTGACTGCTTCCAGCAGCTCCGGCTCAAAATATCCCTTGATGGCCGGGTCAAGAATGCCAAAATTGCAGAAGTAATCGCAATACTTCACAGCCTCTCGGTATTCCGGCGTATCCTGCAGGGACGTGGCGGGGCCGCAGCCCTGCACGATGCCGATCTGGCTGTTCTTGAAGCCCATCTCCCGGAACTCCCGGATGGCTTTGGCATTACAGACATCCATATTGTACAGACAGTGGGCATAGCTCTGCAGGTCGTTCTTGTGGTTCGGGGGATAGTTGCCCACGCAGTAATCACAGTAGGCGTTGTGATTCGGCTCGTTGATGGTAACATAGAGCGGGATGCGCTCCCCATAGTGCTGGAACACCACGGCTGCATAGTACGCAAACTCGTCGGCGATGCCCTCGTAGCACCATCCGCCTTTCTGGCCGATATACTCCGGCAGGTCGTAGTGTACCAGCGTCACATTGGGTACGATACCGTACTTCTCGCACTCATCCAGCACCCGGTCATAGAATGCAAGGCCCGCTTCATTGACAACGCGGTCTTCCTTCGGGACGATGCGCGGCCAGCTGATCGAAAAGCGGAAGGTATTCTGGCCGCTTTCCGCCATCATCCGGATGTCCTCGGCATAGTGATGGTAAAAATCACAGGAAACGTCGCCCGTGATGCCGGTGGTGTTGGCCGGCGAGTGGCAGAATGTATCCCAGACGCTGGGGCCTTTGCCGTCCTCGTTCCATCCACCCTCGCACTGATAGGCCGCCGTAGCGGAACCCCACAGAAATTTTTCACTCATCGTTCTGTCTCCTTATTCCTCGGTGTGATCCTTGATGTACTGCTTATACCAGTAATAGCTCTTCTTGGGGATGCGCTTCAGTCCGTTCTCATAGTCCACATAGATCAGGCCGTAGCGCTTATCATAGCCGTTGATCCAGGAATAGCAGTCGGTCGTAGACCATGCATAATAGCCCTTGACATTGCAGCCTTCGTTCTGGGCCTTGATGAGCCACTCCAGATAGGACTGGATAAACTCGATGCGCTCGTCGTCGTTGACGCAGCCGTTCTCGTCCGGGTGTTCATACAGCGCGTGTCCATTCTCCGTGATATACACCGGAATGTCACCGTAATCCTTCTTGATGCCCATGAGCATATCGTACACGGTCTTCGGGTAGATCTCGCGGCTCCACGCATTCTTCGGGGTGTTGGGGTCCACGTCGGTCTGGAACCAGCCCTTGACAACATAGCCTTCGGTGCTCTTCTGGCCTGCGCCCACATTGTTGGGGTAGTAGTTGGTCTCACCGGATTCGTAGGGCTTTACCAGAGCGCGTGTATAGCAGTTCTGGCCCAGGAAGTCCACCGTATTGTTCTTGATGATCTCAAGGTCTTCGTCCTTGACGAAGGAGAGGTCGATGCCACTTTCCAGTAGCAGAGGCTTGAGGTCTGCAGGGAAATGCCCCAGAATCGCAGGGTCGGTGACCCACTTATTCTTGAACAAGTCGCCCCGGCGCTGGGCGATGCGGTATTCCGGCGTATCCTTCAGGATCTGGACCGTGTTCGTGGTATGCACGATGCCGATCTGGCTGTTTTTGAAGCCCATCTTCCGGAACTCCCGGATCGCCTTGGCGTTTGCCACCATGAAGTTATAGGACACCTGCACCAGTGCCTGCACATCGTGCTTGTTGGGAGGATAGTTACCGGTCAGGTAGGAACAGCAGCCATTATGGGTCGCCTCATTGATCGTGACATAGAAGGAAATCTCCTCGCCGAACTGCTCGAAGCAGACCTTTGCATACTTGGCGAATTCATCCGAGAAGATCGGATTCTGAAATCCGCCAATGTCCTCCAGCCATGCCGGAATGTCGTAATGGAGCAGTGTCACGTTGGGTACGATACCGCTCTCTTTGCAGGTCTTGAGCACATCCTTATAAAAGGCGACTCCTTCCATATTCACCGGGCCGTCCCGGGTGGGCAGAATGCGGGTCCAGGCAATGGAAAAGCGCAGGGTGTTGTGTCCACCCTCTTTCAGCAGCCGAATGTCCTCCTTGTAGCGGTGGTAAAAATCTGCCGCCACATCGCCGGTAAATCCCTTGGTGTTTTTGGGGCCGTGACAGAACTGATCCCAGTTGCTCTCTCCTTTTCCACCCTCGTTCCAGCCGCCCTCACATTGGTATGCTGCGCTGGCCGTACCCCACAAAAAACTTTTGTTCACTTTTCCGTTCATATTTTTCCTCCAATCTGTTTCATTTTGAGCTTTTTGCTCTTTGTTGTTTCTATTATAGAAAAAACCGCGCATTGTTCAACACAATGCACGGTTTTTGAATCGTTTTTGCAAAATTACTGGTCATCTATGCCATATTTTGATTTTTCCATTTCGTTCTTCCATTTCGCAACTTTTTCCTCCGCATCGGCAACGTCCGCCGCATGGAGCCGCTCATAAGCGCTCAGCTTTTTCCGGACATTTTCCTTGTAATGCCGTTTGAAGTAGAACGCATAGAGCGAATCCAGAAGATACATCAGCGACGTCCGGGTAGAAAAGGCCGAAATCTTCTGATAATGGTCTTCGTTGGATGAGAGATACAGCAGATGATCTGCATAGCCGCACAGCGGAGTCTTATCGGTGGATGTGATAAGCGCAATGGGCGAGTGCTGCTGCCTGAGCAGCCGACAGATCTGGCCCACCGTAGAGCTGCGCCCCCCAAAGGAGATGACGATGGAAAAATGCTTCGGGTTCGAATTGGCCGCCGCCAGTTTCTGCATATAAGCCTCGTGCGGCACCTCCACCGGCACATTGATCTCCTGCATCTGAAACCGGAAATTATCTGCCATGCAGAAATTACCCGCCGATGTGTAGATATCAATGCGCTCTGCACGTTCCATCGCTTCTGCCACCTGTGCCATCGCGTAGGGATCTGCCAGTTCCAGCGTGTCCGAGATCGTGTACTCGTAAACCTCTTTCAAATGGAGCAGTATTTCGTCCGGTGTTGCCTCTGCCTCAATAGGAAAATTGATGTCCTGCACCGCGCTTTCCGATTTCTGATGCACCACCGTCCAAAGAGCCACCTTAAAGTCGCTGTATCCTTTCAGATCCAGCTTCTTCAGCAGCCGGTAGACCGTAGATGTAGAAAGATACAGATCTCCGGCCAGCTGCTGCGGCGTTTTGGACAGACACTCCATCGGGTGATTCCGGATGTAATCACACAAACTTTTTTCATTGCTGGTCAGATGTTCCAACTGGTTGATCTGGGTCAGAAGATTCACGGCAGATCCCTCCTCCTGATTTTTGTCGCAGCCCAGGAAAAAGTGCATCTCAACACAGCATATTTTAGTATGCAGGCCGA
>NZ_JBBNIH010000171.1:0-38260 GCF_040094125.1 Faecalibacterium longum | reverse complement strand
CGGTTCGATCCCGCTATTCTCCACCAAAAAAGCACTGTACTTCGTAGGAAGTATGGTGCTTTTCTTTTTGCTTTCTTGGAGGTCACACTGAAAATCAGCCAAATGCCTGATTTTGCAGGCGTATGGACGGCAACCCCCAATTCTTGCTGTTTCGTTGTTTTTGAAAATGCTTGTTCGATGCCCGACTGTTTTGCAGGCGGACGTATCACTCCCCCTCAATGTAAGGAGTGAGATCGAAGTTGAACGAGATGTTGATCTGGTATCCGCGATATACGTCTACCCTGCGGATGAGCTGGTTGACGATCATCTTCTTCGCTTCAAAATTTGCACTGTCGTACAGGTCAGCATAAGAAATCAGTTCATCATACAGCCGCGACACTTTATCCATCAGCTCAGCCGTTTTCTCCAGTTCTTCACTGGCCGCTTTGCAAAGGTTTTCCAGCTCCGTGAGTTTCTCTTCCTGCGCTGTAATCATTTCGGCAAGGGTTTCTCTCGGTAACACGCTTTCACCTTTGATGCAAGCTAAAACCTCGGTTTTCAGTGCGAACAGGTCTTTTTCTGCCTTGTTCCGCTGTGTCTGAAGGTCTTGCAGATGATTCTTGCGTTCCGCATTCTCTTTTTCATAGCGTTTTGTAACGATCTGCTCTTTGGGGATACCCCTCATCTTGGAGAAAATCTGGCGGACAGCTTTATCAATGATCTCATCCAGAATGTGGACGGTATATCCCGTCTGCCCGGTGCAGTTGGTCTGCTTGCGGAGCTTTCCGTAACAGGTATAGCGAATACGCAGCGTATCGTCTAACGATCCATCTGCCATTTTTCGCCATTTACGGCTGCTGGTCAGTTCCAGCTTTGCACCGCAGTGTCCGCAGTAAGCGTTGCCGGCAAGCAGCGACTTCCCATGGATGTTCAAAGGAAGACGATTTTCGGCTTCCGCAGTTGAGCGCACAGAGCGTTCATTCCGAATGCGCTGTGCGTTTTCAAACTGTTCCTGCGGGACAATCTGCAAATCCGGCATCAATTCTGACCGTGCATCCCCACAGCGGAGAACGCCGGTGTAGGTCAGGTTTTGTACCATCCCCCGAATACTGGATGGGTGCCAGCACTTTCCAGACCTTGCGCGATAGCCAGAATTGTTCAGATAGGTAGCAATGTGCTGCGGGCCGTAGCCCTCATACACATATTTGTCAAAGACAATCCGCACTACGGCAGCTTCCTGCTCGTTGATGTGCAGTTCGTACAGTTCATGCTTGCGCTTGTTGATACGCCCACTCCGTACAAGGTCATAGCCATAAGGCGCATTTCCGCCCTTGAAGTGACCTTCTTCTACAAGCTGGCGCAGACTGGTGCGGGTACGGACGGAAGTCTTTTCGCTTTCTCCGTCCGCCTGCCAGAATCGGATGTAGTTCAGCAGTTTGTCAGTGTGGTTGTCGAAACGCTGCTCACCCTCTTGGGTACTCCATACCCGGATGCCGTTCCGTACAAACCATTCCACAACAAAGGGCGTTTCATCTGCGATACGACCGATACGGTCGAACATGAATACCAGCAGGATATCGAACTTGCCCTTTCGGGCATAGTCCTTGATGATCTGGAGCTTGTCGCGGGCGGCGGCCCGGACTTTGTGGCCGGACACGCCTTCTTCCTGTTCTTCATGGACGATGACCCAGCCCTTCGATTCAGCGAATTTATGGCAAGCCTTTCGCTGCATGGGCAGGTCTGCTTCATGGTTGGAGTTGAAATCCACCTGCTTATCGGTGGAAACGCGGTACAAGCAGCACACGCGATTGTTATTTCTTGTCATTGTAAATTCCTCACTTTCATCATAAAAGTGGGGATAGGCTTTATTTCGTTGTCAAAGAACGTCCGGCAATGGCTCGGTTTGTAATATCGCCCGTTACCGCACTCAGTATAGCGTTTGATTCTGCATTCGTCCATGATGTCAACCTACCTTCTTCGTATAGCTGGTGGCAAGCAGGATGTTCCGAATGCGCTCAAACGCTTCCGGGTTGGGTTCCTTGGAAAAGCTAAAAACGACAGGATAACCGTTGATTACATGATATTGCCGGTCGGCATCACGGTCAGCCGCAGGAAGGTTCTCTGCGACCTGTGAAAATTTATCGATCATAAGATTGTAACTCCTATTATGAATAAATGCTGTTGTCTTAATATGTAACAATGGGCATCTGCGTTGTGCGGATGCCCATTGTCTTTAAGGAGAGATTCCTGTAAATGTCAGAACTTCATCGGCAGCGCATCCTTACGGGATTTGCCGTTGTACGCCGCATAGATGGGGAAAACGTATTTCTTCCATCCGGGCAGCTTTGCCGGGTTGTCCATCCCGGTGCGGTAGATTTCCATGGGATGGACGCTGCGCAGGGCACGGATCAGCCGTTCCTCGTTGAACTCACCGTGATACACTTCCACGAAGTACATCACACCCTTCAGGACTGCGGCACGGAAGGAATCGGGTTTGCCCTCCCATGCGTCCACAATCAGCCGCAGAGCCTCGCAGTAGATTTTCTCGCCCATCTGGTTGTACAGCTTGAGTGCAGTGCCTACGCAGCTGATGCGGTAGTCGCTCAACTGCAAGCTGTCATAGTTGAAGTCCAGACCCACCCGGTTGGTGGCTGCGAGGAATGCCATGGAAAGAGCATCCTCGCCCACGACCTTGGCACGGAGCTTGATGCCCGCCGTCAGCGGTGCAGCGTGACCGTTCTGCTCTGCGAAGAACAGGGCTTCCTGCTGCATCGTCAGACCCGTATACACCTTGCAGAGAATCGGGAGGTCTTTGCCACCGTTGCGCAGGATACGCGCTTCAATGGTGTGCTGGCCGTCCGTCACATAATACCGGCCATTGCGGAAGCTGATTTTCGGTTCGTTCGCCGTATATTCATTGAAGTCTCTTGCAATCAGCTCAACGCGCTTACGCTGGATGCCCCGCTGATAAAGCTCGCGCGGGTAGATTAGCTTGCTGCTGTGAATGACCACCATCTGATAAGGAGTGGCCACATTGAAAGATGCGGAAAAGTTGTTGGTGTTGCTCAGTCGCATTGCATTTCCTCCCGGATTCTCCAGATGTATTTTTCGGCTTCTGCTAAAATCTCACTGACCTGCTGCTTACGCTTCGGGATGGTGAGCAGGCTGGGATTAAAGGTAAAGCTGTATTCGAGCCGCTGTATCATGGCATGAACAGCGGATTGCAGCTCGGTGTACAGCATCATTTCCTCCACGCTCCCTGCGTCCTCAAAGGACGATTGAATGGGTGTGTAGGGATAGACAGGCGGCTTGCCATCCACTACTTCCGGCGGCGCATACGCTGCCGTGGAGCGGATGATGGGCTTGAGCTTCCGAATGCTGCCCAGTGGGTTTAAGGCAAGACTGTTCTTCAAGGCATAATCGAGCCGCTGCATATCTTCCGGGGCGAGATGCCCTAAGTATTTCAAAATGCGGCTTTTGTCGATGGTGAAGATCTGTTCTGCCAGAGCCATAGAGGACATAGACAGCCCTTCGTTTTCCAATAAGCAGTGTGTCGGCTGAGTTACTTTCTTTTCCGTATTGCTTGTCAGAGGGACAACAATGAGGGTCGGTGCGTAGGTATTGCCCACATCATTCTGAATGATGACCGCAGGGCGGTCGCCGTGCTGTTCCGAGCCGGTACTTGTGTTTCCGAATTGGACGTAGTAAATGTCTCCGCGCCGGAACTTCCAGTTTTGCTGCAAATGTTTACCTCCATGTTTTGTTATGTACAAAGCCCGCTGCTTTTTCTTGGCAGCGGGCTTCGTTCAATTTATGGTGGCATTCATTTTAATGGGGTGTGTTATCACCTCCCCGGTGACAAAGTGCAGTGCCGGACTTACCGGTGCATAACAACATAGTCATGCCCACGGTTGGTCTGGCAGACCGTGCAGGTGTCCATGCTCTTGTCAGGGCTGGGCACGAGCGTAATTTTGAAAGCCTTAGCTTCCACGAAGTGCCGGAGGCAGGTCGCGCAGAGGGTTCGGATGGATTTGACCATTTCCGGGGTCAGCTCCATTTCCTCGTAAATCTCCTGCTCCCGCACGGTAGGATTCAATTCAACCATAGAGATGTCCTCCTATGTCGGGTAGTTGTTTTGCGGATAGATATGGATAAGTAAAAGTAACAGGAGTTGTCGGAGACCGAAAACGGCATCCGACCGCTCCTGCTTTATTGCAAACCAACGTGTTATTCGTTGGGGAATCGTGTTGGGATTGCAAATCACTGCTCTGCCGATTTGGCAGTGCGATGAAAATATGAATAAAGTTCTCTCATATTCGCCCTCGGCTCCCTGAGAGTGGGGAATCATCTGGCGGCGGGCTTGTACCGCTCCATTGGCATCTCAACCACCCCGTCTACTTTCTGACCGGGCCGCGAATTACGGAAGTATCATTGTTCTGAGTACCAGACGACTGAACTATTCAGCTTTCAAGGTCCGTGAGTGTGGGTATATCACCAGCGGCGAGAGCCGTCTGGGAAATTGTCCCCTCACTTACTAGCTCACGAGAAAGCTCAATCCATAGCATCAAATTCAAAGTTTTTCAAAAATTTAGTGATTCGTTTGATTTTGATGCTAATTGTAGGCTGAGAGCAGCGTAAAACTTTAGAAATTTCAGTAACAGTGTAGCCGTCATAGGCATATAAGGTCAGAATTTTCAAATCCTCCTCTTTCAATTTCTCAAGGGCAGAGAGCAAGCGTTCATCTTCAATTTCGCCAATCCATGTAAAACGACTTTTGGTCTCCCTGTATGTGTCGGCCATCAAAATAGCTTCTTCATAGCGGTCGTTACTATGGGTGTCCTCCGTGTCTGCATCATTAAAGGCGAGGTCTTTTGAATGTCGATAGTACCGCTGTTCGGAGTTGACAACTTGAACATCAAAGTTGTACATCTCTTGAATTGCTTCCTCTGACATTCCTGCTTCCCGGTACTGGATACGCAGTTTCTTCCACTTGTTTTCCAGACGTACATGCTCAAAACCATTGTTAAATCCCATGTTAAACCTCCAAATTTTCGATAAAGCGTAAAAAGTTGAAAATTTGGAGATTCTAGGGATACTTTGCGGCCAGTTCCAGCCACGAAAAGAGGGCAAAAAGAAACATGAAATGTCCTTTCCACTGGATGCGGAGGATGAGGACACTTCACTGTTGGACAGGGCACTGGCTTTTCTTTGGGCGCAAAAAAGAGACGCATTAAAGAAAAGGGTACAAACACTGTTTTCCATCCGCGGATGGAAAGCAATATGAGTATCCTCAGCCTTTAATGCATCTCAGGCTTTCGATATATTTTTCTTCGTTACAGGTCAAAAGCGGTTTATCCGGCTAAAAAAAGGACAAAAAAATAAAACCCTCGCGGCCAGACAACAAGGCTTTGACTTGCCTTGTTATCATAGCACACGAGGGTCTTATAGAAGTCACATGACGGTCTTATGAAAGTCACATGGAACGATTTTAGAAAAAATAAGGTCACACAGAAGTTGTATGAAGGTCACACGAAAGTCGCATGACGCAACTACGTTATTTTATCATTCGAGTGAGTTGAGTAGTTTCTGGTATTCATCTTCGGGCAGCTTTTGCTTCGCAGCCGCAAGCTCGCCCGCTGCCATCTCGTCCATGTGCTGCTTCTGGTACGAGCGAATAAGCCAATAGTAGGCTTTTGTGTTTTCCGGCGCGATGGTCAGGGCCAGTGCAGCATCCCGATGAAGCAGATCGTATGCGTGGAAGTCCATCAATTGCTTCAGCAGTTCATTAACTGTACTCATAAATGCGAGGTGGTATCGGTTTGCGTAGTGAACCAGCCAATGTTCGCCATTGGCAGCAGAAAGAAGTTTGCCCTGATACAATGATGCCGCTTTTTCGAGCAATCTCACCTTATTTATAGCAGAAGTGGCTTTTGCGGCTGCAATGCACAACTCATCGAACCGCTGAAAATCGGTCGTGATATGGAGGTCGGGGTTGAATTGGTAGCCAGACGGCGTGGAGAGAATCAGCTGCTCATCCGAGATAATGCTGAATGCTTGCCGCAGCCGGTAAACGAGCTGTTTGACCTTTTTTCCGGGTTCGTCCTTATCCTCCAGTTCTTCTGGCCAGATTTCCTGTACGATTTCCAACGATGAAAGGGCTTTCTTATTGGAAAGCAGCATAAAGGTCAGCAGACGGCTGATTTTAGGAGATTTCAGGTCAGACTCCGGCAGGACACCGTGGGAAGTGTGGATTTTCAATTCTCCGAACAAGCTGATGAAGACATCATGGCTGCTCTTGATATTTTCTGGCGAGAATGCCATGCTCAGACTGTCAGCCATTCGCTTATCGTTGTATGCCGCCAGTAACACATAGGCCAGAAGTTTAAGCATACTGGTCTGATGGGTGTACCGCTGAGGGTTGCGCACGGCAATCAGGGCGATTTGCCGTGGTTCCAGTGGAATCGCAAGGACGGACTTAATACCTAAGCGCTCATACAACCGGTATTCGTCCGGGTAGGTGTCCTTGACATCTTCTGCATCAGAAACGACCATCGGGGTTCCTCTGCGCACTGCCTTTACCCAGCGGTCGAGAAATTCAGACGATTCAAACTCATTTGTAAGGATAGTGGTTTTATCTTCTTGGCATTCATTGTGCCACCAGAGCGGCTTCCACAGCCCCAAATCCAGATCAACCTGAATTAGACCGCACCAGTCGGCATCATAGAATTTACAGGCCGCTTCCATGACCCGCAGAGCAACTTCCTTCGGCGGCAGATGGCGATAGTATAACTGTGTCTCCAGCTCATTCATTGTGTTCTCAAAATCAAGCGCACACTGAACGTTCTCCGTGTCAAGTTCTTCGCTCACCGAATCAGATTGCCGCATAACAGACACCTCCTGAATAAAAAGCAGCATCCGGGCATTCTTCCGCTTAATACGGTGAATCCCGGATGCTGCTATGTAAAGCTATCTCTCCACCGCATAAGCTGAAGAATGCCCCATCATTTTGCTTTTAAATAACAAAAACCGCCTGTGAGTTGAAATCTTCACAGACGGTTCTAACATGGTAGAGGGATAAAATTATCCCATTCAAAAAGCAACCAGCTGCCATGACCTCGTATATGAGATTTTAGACTCATTTGGCTTTGTTGCCCTATCTTTCGGTAGGTTTACCAAGTATTAAGTTCTTTGATAATTTACTTTTTTACGATTGTTTTTATAAAAGCCGTAAGTGCATTGATCTGCTCGGCATCGAACTGTTTTAGCTGGTCAACAAGTGCATTCATTCCATTGGAGGTTTCCTCGCCGAAATTAAAAAATTCTTGTGGAGTAATGTTGAAATATTCGCAGATGTAAAAGAAATTTGCCATCGTCGGAAAGGCAGTACCACTTTCGATTGCACGAATATAGCCGGGATTCTGCCCGATTGAGAGGCTCATGTCTCTTGCAGACACACCCTTCTGTGTGCGCAGCTCAGTAAGCCTCTTAGAAAACTGTTCTTCGTACATGGCCACCACCATCCTTCTCAACTCTATTGTAGTCGAGAGCATAGCTGAAACCGAATGATTAAATATATTATTTTTAATTGATATAATCAACTACCTGTGATAGACTAAAAGAAAATGGAAAAAATAAAAACCATGAATTTTTACATTCATGGTTTATGTTTCCTGTCGCAGAGTAGCCCACTCTGCGACAGGATGATTCAATTGAATTTTACCGCCGATTACACGGATGGTCAAGAGAAAGCAATCTGAAATTCTGAAAAAAAGAAAATAATGTCGTACTTACTCGACAATTTCAACAAATTCGATACAATCCGATTGTATGCTCCGTCAAATAAGCCGTCAACGAAAGGAAGGTTTTTGTGTCAAGAAAAGGATTGAACATTTATAAAAGGAAGGATGGCCGCTGGGAAGCACGCTACATAAAGTCGCGAAATGCGCTGGGAAAGCCCAAATATGGTTATCTGTATGCTTCCTCCTACCGCGAAGTGCGATGTGATCTACAGCACACGCTCCAGCTCCAAGGTAAACCATCCGGAAGCGAGGAAAGAACCAGAAACAGTACATTTGAACTTGTTTCCATGGAGTGGCTTGACGCCTTTTCCATTAACTTCAAGGAATCCACCTACATTCGTTATCGGACGCTAATCGAATGCTATCTCATGCCATCATTCCAGACAGTAAAAATCGAGAAGATCACAAAAGAAATGGTAAGGAAGCTTTGCAAACACCTTGAACTGCACGGAAAAAAGGATAAAACCGGTCTTTCTCCCAAGACAATCTCGGATGTGCTCTCTGTTCTGCGTCGCATTCTGAATTATGCAGGAACACTCGGTATATTCGTAGATTCGAAGGTTCTTGATATCAGGGTCAAGCAGACGCAAAAGTCGTTGCCCATTTTAAGCCTCCCAGAGCAGATGATTTTGCAGCAATATCTAGAGGAACATCCCGATGCTCTGAATCTGGGGATTCTTCTTTGTCTACTGACAGGAATACGTATCGGGGAGCTGTGTGCGTTGACGTGGGAAAAGATCTCGATTTCGGAAAGGAATATCTATATCTGTCAGACGATGCAACGTATCCAGAATCGGGTACCTGGGAGCAAAAAAACACATATCGAGATTGCATCTCCCAAAAGCAGCTCCGCTAATCGGAATATCCCAATCTCAAATTTGCTGTTCGGTTTTCTGGAGCGCTATTCCCTGAGTCACACCGGATTCTTTTTGAGCGGTTCTCCTTCGAAGTTTATCGAACCGCGGTGCATTCAGCGAAGATTTCACAAGATTTTGGATGCCTGTGGATTGGAAAAAAGGAATTTTCATGTTTTAAGGCACACTTTTGCCACACGCTGTGTGGAAGCAAAAATCGACATCAAAACTCTGAGTGAGATTTTAGGACACTCATCTGTTACCATCACAATGAATCGATATGTTCATCCTTCGTTGGAGCTGAAGCGGGAAACGATGGAACAGCTGGCAGATTTTATTTCCGTCAAATAAGCCGTCAATCCGAATTGTCAAACGAATTACCGTTGTTTTTTCGCCATTATCGCAGAGTGGGCTACTCTGCGACAGAAAATAATCCCAACAACTCACCTGTGCATTGTTGTACACCGTATAGATTCGGGTGTAAAGGGAACTTTTGATTCTACGGCAGAAATTCGTCTGCTGAGAATATAACAAACTTTTTACTTGAGGAGGACTTTATTATGAATTTGATGAAATGCCCCAACGGCCACCACTACGATGCTTCCCGGTTCAGCAGCTGCCCCTTCTGCGGCATGGAAGGTGTGAACGTTGGGCCGGATCAGACGACGGTTCCTTTGGACGTCCCGGTGTCTCAGCCGGGTCCCAGCGTAGCGACTGAACCTCTGAGCACTGCAATTCCCGATGACGATGACCGCACGCTCCCTGTAACTGCAGATATGTTGGACGGTGCTACAGAAAAGTCGGCACCAGTTGTTGGTTGGCTCGTCTGCACGGAAGGTGTGAATAAGGGAACCGACTATCGTCTGCATCAGGGCCGCAATTTTGTGGGTCGTTCTTCGGAGATGGATGTCTGCATCCTTGGCGACAACACGGTTTCCCGCAGCTCTCATGCGATTGTTGTGTATGATCCGCGTAGTAATGTGTATCTTGCGCAGCCGGGCAGCTCTAAAGAGCTGTTCTATGTGAACGATAAGCTTGTGCTCAACCCAATTGAGCTGAAGGCCATGGACCAGCTCAGCATCGGCGACACGAAACTGATGTTTGTTCCCTTGTGCAGCGAAAAATTCCACTGGTAAAACGAAATAAGGGGGAATCGTTGTGATAAATCGGGCTGGAAATAAAGAAAAGGCAAAACGTGTTCTGAATGAAAACGGAAATCTGTCCGGAGTGGTCGGCATGGAGATTCTGTATCGGGTGATTGCGGCAATCACAAGTGTCCTGCTGGGTGCGATGATCGCAGGCGGCATTGGGGTCGTGTCGGCGGTTGTGTCGGCACCGTTCAAGCTGTTTGGTCTGGCGGGAATCATCATTGCCTATGTGCTGATTACTCCGATTGCAACGCTCGTCGGTGCTATCGCCGGTGGAGCAGTTGCCGGGCCGTTTGAAGTGGCACGATACCGGTACTATCTTTCTCTGCGGAAGAATGGAATCCGACCAAAAGTCACCTGCATCTTTGATGCATTTGATTTCTTTATGCAATTTGCCATTGTTACAGGAGTGCGGATGCTGACGATCATGTGGATCCCGGTTCTGATCCAGTTTGCTACGCTGTTGCTGGCGGCTGTTGTTGCAGCGGCTTCTCGGAGTTATCTGGCGGCAATGCTGCTGGTGATGATCGGCATGATTGCAGCTCTCGTTGTTGCGGCCTATCGTTCATATCAGTTCTGGCCTATGGCTCTGGTGCAAGCGGACCATCCGCAGCTGAATGCAGAACAGGTCATGGAGCGCTGCAAGGCGATGACGGAAGGCCGTAAATTTGACCTGTTTGTCTTTGATCTCAGCTATCTCGGCTGGAATATTCTGAGCCTGCTTACCGGCGGGATTCTTTCTGTCCTGTATGTTGCACCGTACAAGATGATGGCAACTGCTTTTGTTTATGAAGAAATGAAGGGCCGCCCGGTCATGGTGGATGACATCAAACCGTCCACTGACGGCAACGGAATGACGATTGCTGTAGATCCGAAAAAATTGATGGGGATTGGCAGCACCGGTGGAAAGAAGCCGACTTCTCATATCCCGGCTGCTTCCAGAGCTGCGGGAGCAGCTCTGGAGGGGGTCGCCGGTATGTATGCGGGCTCGAGCTATCCGCTGGAGCCGAACCAGCCGGTCATTCTGGGCAGAGACCCTGCCTATGCGAAGATCGTTTTTTCTCAGGGTGCGCAGAAGATCAGCCGCCGCCACTGTGAGGTCATGTTCAACAGTCAGGTTCAGAAATATCGTGTTACCGATTTTTCCAGCAACGGCACCTACGTAAACGGAAGCCGCCTCCCTGCGAATTCTCCGGTGCTGCTGACCCGGGGAACGGAGCTTGCATTGGGCGATAACAACAATATCATCCGGCTGAGCTGAGTGATGCAGTATGCCTGAGAGACGCAGAAAAAGAACGAATCAGGATCGCGGAACAGATGAGGTGAAGCAGGATCGGAGCTTACTGTTGTATGTGCTGCTGTCTTTCGTGACGTTTTCGGTCTACCATTTTTATTTCATGGACTTGTGGGCGAAGGATGTCAACATTCTGTGCGAAAAGGATGGAAAACATACGGTGGGCGTCGAAAAAATGATGCTGTTCAGTGTCCTGACATTCGGCGTGTACAAATATGTGTGGCTTGCGGAGATCGTGGACCGCATTTGTGACAATGCGGCGGAATACGATGTGGAGGTCCGGCAGGACAGCGAAACCTTCTTTGTATGGATGATCCTGGTTCCGGTTCTTGGATATCTCGTCGCAATGTATCGAGCAATCCGGGACACGAACCGACTGGCTGAGGCATATGAGCGGAGCAGGCAAAAGCGCACGGAAGTGCACGACAACCCCAACACGAAACCTCCCCCGCCCTGTATGCGGGGGAGACTGTCTGGGTTGACCGGAAGTTTGGCGGGCAGAAGCTTTGAGCTGATACCCGGACGATCGGTGGAACTGGGTCGGAACCCAGCGGAGGTGTCGCTTATCGTAAGAGGCGAAAAAATCAGCCGGATTCACTGTACGGTTCAATATAATGGAAAGGATCTTGGGTTTAATGTTACCGACCATTCCCGGAACGGGGTATTCGTCAATGGGGTGCGTATTCCTTATAATGTGCCGACTTATGTGTCCGGGAAAAGTATTGTCGCACTGGCAGATGGTGCAAATAAGTTTCAGCTGATAGAAGCGGCGGACGAAGATGATAGGAGTCCGGCTTTAGGAGCAGACAATGAAGAGTAAAAAAATCATCGTTGCAGCACTGGTGGCAGTGGCTGCAATAGCACTGGCAGGATGCAGTCCGAGAAGCTCGATGGCAACATTATCCACCGATTCAGATTCGGAGACGGCAGAGGTCTTTTCGCTAGCCAAGGTCTTGAATCTTGGAACGAACTACTTGACCTCGCTGGATTACGATAACGCAATCTTGCAGTATATCGATATCATCCAGCACGACCCGACGAACAAGGAAGCCTATGCGGGCCTGTATGCCGCTTATGCAGCACAGGGAAAAGCCGATGAGGCAAACAAGGTCTTTGAACAGGCGCAGGAAGTGTTTGATGACGAGGCGGACTTTCTTCCAGGATTTCTGGATGATGCAAAGCTGGTCTTTGAAAGCGGTGGCGGAAACGTTCCCTTCCAAATGCTTTCGGAACACTTTTGGGATGACTTGAATTCGGTCTTTGCAAAAGACGTGGGCGAGGCGTGGATTGCGGCAGACCCGCAGAATGCCGACCCCTATGCCCTGCTGGGAGCACACTATGCGGCACTAGACGATGAAAGCGGCATTGAGAAACTGCTCCAGAATGCGGAAACAAATGGCGTCGATTTCAACACCATCGATGCCAAGATCAAAACGAACTCGGATGGAACTTGCACGCTGACGGTACAGATTAATGATTTCCTGAAGGATGAATCGGGGCAATCGGCATCTGTAAGTGTCAAGGTTGATGCGAAAGACAACGCTAAGACGGTCACCCAAAAGGTGGCCGAGAAAGCAGCGGACAGCGCAGCAAGCAAGGTCGTGGAAAAAAGCGGACTCACCGGCGAAGCGGCCGGCATCGCAAATTCGATGGCTCAGGAGGCTCTCCGAAAAGGCCTCGGCAGCGCGGGAAGCGGACAGGGAACCGAATCGTCCGGGACAGTGACGGCGCCTACCTATGACCCGTCGCAGGACAGCGGCGAAAGCGATGATTTTGACTGGTCGCAGATTCAATCGGAGTTTGATAGTCTGAAAGACGAATTTCCGTCTTAAAAGTCGTGTGGGAGGATGTGCATGAATTATAACGAAACCAGCCAATGGGCGGCGGATCTTGGGAGCGGCTACAGTGCGATCCGGCCTCTTGGCGAGGGCGGAATGGGTACGCTTTACCGTGCGCACAAAGACAGTTTGGATGTTGACGTCGTTATCAAGCGTGTGAAACAGAAGTTCAAGGGACGGATGGATGAGCGCGCGGAGGCCAACATCCTCAAGACGCTGAAGCACAAGTATCTTCCGCGCATCTATGACGTGATCGAAAGCCCGAGCGGCTATGTCTATACCATCATGGACATGATACCGGGCGAGAACATGCAAAACTACGTCAAAACACACGGTCCGGTCAGCCAGAAGCTTGCGTACCGGTGGGCCTGTCAGCTCTGTGAGGTGATTGCCTATCTTCACTCGCAGGTACCTCCGATCCTGCACTGTGATATCAAGCCCAGCAATATCATGATAACACCCGCCGGCGATATCTGCGTCATCGATTTTAACACATCGCTTGTTTTTTCAAAAGGCGTACTGGCAATTGGCGCAACGCCGGGCTATGCGGCACCGGAACAGTATACCCGTCCGGGAGCATCGCCCGATACGATCGAGACGGTTCCGCTTGAAGAAACCATGCCGCTGCGAGGATACAAAGATGCGTTCGCCTATCAGAATGTCAGATCCAACAAGGATCCGTCCGGCAGAGGTGTGAGCAATTCTGTCACAGCGGCGCAAGCAACCAATGCGGGTGGTTATGGCACTATCAGCAAGAGAACGGACGTTTATGGCATCGGTGCGACTCTATACTATGCAATCACCGGGCAGCAGCCCGGCCATTCGCTGAAGGATGTTCGGCCCATCACGAGCTATAAACTCAAATTCAGCCGTAGCTTTTTGCTCATCATCGCCAGAGCGATGATGAAAAGGCAGGAAGAACGCTTCTGCGACGCACAGGAAATGCTCCGGGCACTGCAGGATATCCACGCAATCGACGGACGCTATAAAAAGGTGGTTCATTCTCAGCGAGTTGTGGCGGCGGTCTCTCTTGTCCTTGCGGTATCAGGAACTTTGGCTATCCTGTTTGGCGTACAGCGAATCGGCGTGGAACGGTACGCCGCTTATGATGCCCTCGTGCGGAAAGGCCGGACGGCCGCCGATGAAATGCGCTTTGATGAGGCGGAGCAGGACCTGCAGCAGGCTATCGCGATTTACGATGACCAGTTGGAAGCATATGTGGAACAGGCAGTCCTTCTCTATCGGCAGGGAAAGTATCAGGAGTGCATCGATGCAGTGGAAACGACGCAGTCGCGTGAGCTGAAATATTACAGCAGACAGAGCGTGGCAAACCTGTACAACGTGGCAGCGGAGGCTTACTACGAGCTGGAAAGCTATGAATCGGCTGCGACGATGTACCAGAAAGCGATAGGATACTCTCCTGATATCCTGAGCTATTATCAGGGTGAGGCGACCGCCCTGATTCAGCTGGGCGATTATTCTGGCGCGGATGAGGTCCTTGCAGAGATGGCGAAAGCTGTCCCTGACGCCGAACAAAGCGGTGCCTATCAGGTCGTTCAAAGCGAGCTTCTGAGAAAACAGGGAGACCTGCCGGATGCGCTGGATGCCGCCCGTAAGGCAATCGGCTCGGCGGACGGCAACGACCAGCTTGCACGCGCGTACCGTCTGGCAGCATCGATCTGTGAGGATATCGGAGACTCCATGCTTTCGGAGGAAATCAATCTCCTGAATCAGGGCATTGAACAGCTCCCCGATGGATATTACAACGCGCTGGCCGGACAGCTGGCGTCCGCATATATTCGTCAGGCGGAAGCGACCGGGAATCCCGGCTATCAAAAAGATGCCTTGCGAACCTATCAGCAGCTGGAGAAAAACGGAAACACCACGCTGGAAGTCCGGCTGAATATCGCAATGTTGCAATATCAGCTACATGATTTCTCCAAAGCGATGGAGATGCTTCAGGCACTGAAAAAAGATTACCCCAAGGACTACCGGGTGTATAAATGGCTCGCCTTTGTTCAGGGCGAACTTGATTTGCAGAACGGAGCATCCTACACGAAAACGCTGGGATATTACGAAACGGCTGCTGAACTCTATCGTGCAGAGCAGGCATCTGGCGTGTATGACCCGCAGATGGATGAGCTGGACCGCATGGCACGGAACAACTGGCAGTAAAAGAGGTGGAGAAAATGACGGTTGGACAAATCATGGTGGTGTGTGGTATCTGTCTGGTGCTGGTTGCTGTTTTATTGGCCGTGGTCGGGAGCGTTCTGCTGCACAAAAAGAAGAAAATGGTTCTTCTTGAAATCGAACACGAATACCGCTGAGAAAGCAGGAAAAGGAACATGAAATATTGTGCCGCATATTATTCCGATATCGGAATACAGAAGGAAACGAATCAGGATTCTCTCCTTCTGGTGCAACGAGGTCAGACTCAGGACGATGAAGCTGTCCTCGCAGTGATCTGCGACGGCGTAGGTGGACTGAAAATGGGCGAGCGGAGCAGCGCAGCGGTCGTGACAGCCTTCCGGGACTGGTTCGATGAGCGTGTCGAGGAACTATATGAACAGGAAGAACCGGAGACGGAGCTGTTCGATGACTGGGACAATCTTATCCAATCGCTTCATATCCGGTTGAAAGACAACTCCGAAAAGGCCGGATTCCGCAGCGGAACGACAGTGGAAGCTGTTCTTTTTATGAAAGGTCGGTATTACATCTGCCATGTCGGAGATTGCCGGACATATATCATTTCGGATACCCTCACGCAACTTACGACAGATCATACCATCGTCCAGCGTGAACTTACCGAAGGAAAACTGACACCGGAACAAGCCCGGAAAGATTCGAGACAAAGCCTCCTGCTTCAGTGCGTGGGAGCGGGCAAAGATGTGAAACCGGATTATCTTTCCGGTGAGGTTCTGCCGCACCGGACGTTTCTGATCTGCTGCGACGGGTTTCGCCGCAAGGTGACAGAGGCTGAAATAAAAAAGAGCTGCAGGTATTCTTCCAAGGAAAAAAAGTTACATGAGGCTCTGGAAGAAACAGCACAGCTCTGCATGAAACGAAAAGAGACGGACAATATCACAGGCATCCTTATCAGCGCGGTCGGAGAGAAAAAAGGTCTTTTCCCATTATGGAAAAAGGCTACGCAGACTGCGGGGAAAAAGGTAATAAAGGATATCTTGCTGGAACACTCTACTCCGGCGGATAAAATATTGTAAAACAAAGGAGACATTATTATGGAGGACAACAGAAAATTTGCAACATTCTTTGCGGATGCCCCCAAGGGTAAAAAAATTGGAGCGGTTCTTTCGTGGATTGCAACGGTGATTTTGCTTGTGGCACTTTTTGTGCCGGGGTATCAGCTGAGATACCAGATGAAAACGGAAAAGGGGACCTTTAAGGATATCCCTGCAACCATGACTTCTGAGCTTAAACAGATGAAAGAAGCAGCAAAGCTGAATTTTCAGTTCGGTGCGGGCACTACCTCCGATAAGATCGATGAATTCGTTGAAAAAGGCAGTACGAGTGTATTTTCCTATCTTGTCAGTCCCGATTTGCAGAAGGCAAGGCTGGTAAATCTTGAAACCATGAGTGATGCCTCGGATGATATCTCTAAAATTTGCGTGGCACTGTTGGTACTGTTCTTCGTGCTGGTCGTCGCAGCGGCTATTGCTAGTGTGTTCACGATAAGCTGGTGCGCACTGGTGGCGAACCTGATTGGCATCATCGAGTTGCTGGCAGTGTACTTCTTTGTGTTTGCGGGTAAATTTTCCATCGATCCGACGGACACTTCGATAACCAGCCGTGTTGCCCCTGCACTGACTATGATTCTGATTGTGCTCCTCGTACTGGCCGCAATCATGTCCGTGGCTTCCGTGATCGTTAGCTATGCGGTGCATGAAGACGAGGAAGCGTTCGTGGACGACTGGAACAGCAACGATCCGAGTCGGGATGCCGAGACGAATCTGGTCGATGACGGCAATGCCACAACCGTGCCGGCAACGGACAACTCGATGACAGTCGTGGCCTCTTTGATCCAGATGAACACGAACCGGAGTTTTGCAATCTACAATAACACAGAGGTTGTGATCGGCAAGGGTTCTCAGGCAAACATCATCGTCTCCAACCCGATCATCAGCCGTGCCCATGCGAAGATTAGCTGCCGCAATGGTGTCTGCACCATTCAGGACCTTGGCTCCAAAAATGGCACGTTCGTGGGCGACGAGAAAATTCTGGGCAGCAATACAGTGACGCTGGCGAATGGTATGTATATCACGCTCGGAAACGAAATCTTCCAGTTCAAAAACTGAGCCGGGAAAGTATTAGGACGGGGTGAGATAAAAGATGGCGGGTCTGGAAGAAAAACTTTGTCCCGTTTGCTTTCAGGAAGCGATGGAGCATGGGGAGTGTCGGAACTGCGGGTATCATGCAGAAGAATCTTCTGCAGTGAAAGACTATCTGGCACCGTTCACCATTCTGAAAGAAAAATACCTGTTGGGCAAGAGTTTGGGACAGGGCGGTTTCGGAATTACGTATCTTGCTGAGAATATGCAGAGCGGCCTACGCTGCTGCATCAAAGAGTACTTCCCGTCCGGTCTGCTTCAGGGGAGGACACCAGATGGTGCCCTCATCCTGGCAGATGAAGAAAACCGGCCTGAGTATGAAGAGGGAAAGCAGCAGTTCATTGAAGAAGCATGCGCCCTTCAGGAGCTTCGAGAAAATATCTCTGTCGTTGACATTCTGGATTTTTTTGAAGAAAACGGGACGGCATATTTTGCAATGGAGCTGATTGAGGGTTGCAATCTGCGGGTGTTCCGAAAAAATCATAATCCGAAGCAGACGCTCAAGATGGCACTCCAGATGCTGTTCCTGCTCGGAAGTTCACTGGCAGAAGTCCATCGTTTCGGCATGATCCACGGGGATATCAGCCCGGAAAATATCCTTATCACACAGGACGGTGAAATAAAGCTCATCGATTTCGGCGCGGCACGCTCGTTCCGTCAGGGGAGCGATAATAAAGAAAGAAAAATTTACCTGAAGCCGAACTACGCCCCTTACGAGCAGTATACGCAGAAACCGTGTCAGGGACCGTGGACGGACATTTACGCACTGGCCGCAACTTTCTACTTTATCGTGTCAGGGCGCAAGATGCTGGACGCACTGAGCCGTGCGAAAGGAGCCTCCTATCCCCCGTTGCACGAGCTGTGTCCCGCTGTCTCCCGACAGCTGTCGGACGTGATTGACAAGGCGTTGGCGTTCGACTACCACGACCGTTATCGCAGGATGCTTGATTTTCTGGATGCACTGGAACAGGTCGTCCGGCCGGAGGACTACGACATCGATTTGGGGGCACTGATGCCGAAATCAAAGGCATCGAAGCAGGCGGAAATTCATGTCGAGACTTCCGACGACTCGGAGAAGATGTGTCAGGTTGAGGAGCAGAATATGCCAGAGCCGAAGCGCCTGGCCGCATTCTTCCATCCGAAAAAACGCAGGCTGGCATATCTGGAGCTGACGATGCGGAAATCGGGTGGTCACATTTCCAGACGGCGGTGGATAATCGAGCCGAATCGCACGGTGAAGGTCGGGCGTTTGGCGACGAGCGACGTGATGATGCCAGCGGATAACCAGATCAGCCGGAATCACTGCGAGGTGTTTTACAACGAGCCCAAGCGGGAATTTATCGTCAGGGACCTGTCCAAATATGGCACCTATCTGGCGGACGGAAAGCCAATGGAAAAAGAAAAATCGTATACACTGAAAGATGGCGATATTTTTTGTGTCGTGTCGCCCGAGTACACATTCAAGGTGGTGATTGAAACGTGATGTCCCTGTTCAAGCGAAAAAAGGCAGGCGAGGAAGCCAATACCATTCCCGAAGCGATGGATGATATCACACAGACTCTTCTGATACCCGTAAAAGACGAAGGAGAAAAAACGATGTGTGCCGATGCCTATGAGACGAGTCAGGCGGAGATCGCCAGCTATACGTCGATTGGAACCCGGAAAAGCCAGCAGGATTCGATATGCTTTGATTTTGGGGATTTCTGCACAGTCTGCGCTGTGTGTGACGGTATGGGCGGGCTTACCGGGGGCGAACGTGCCAGCGCTTTGGCGGCGCATGGGGTAACGAGATACCTGCTGGAACACGCTCAGGCGGAAGATATTCCTACGGAGATGGGACGCGCAGCACTACGACTGAACGAGGAAGTCAAGAATCTCCGGGACCCGGCCAACCAGAAAATCGAAGCGGGGACGACTCTGACGACAGTGTTTCTCCGTAACGGGAAGCTGTTCTGGTGCAGTATAGGAGACAGCCATATTTACCTGTATAGAGATGGTACGCTAGAGCAGTTGAACATCGATCACAATTTTGGTGCCCAGCTTGACCAAATGGCACTGGAGGGCAGCATAACACAGGATGAGGCACTGCATCATCCGCAGCGTGCTGCTCTGACAAGCTATCTTGGGATTTCGGAGCTGACATTGATCAGCGGAAACCGGATGCCGTTCCAGCTTCGGAAGGGAGATGTGCTCATTCAATGCACGGACGGGCTGTACCGCTATCTGCCGGACAGCACTATGTGCAGAATTTTGGCCGTGACGGGAAATCTGAAACAGGCGGCGGAACAGATGGTCAAAACGGCACTTGCTGTTCCCGGAGGGCACGATAATACGTCGGTTCTATTGGCAAGATATAAAGGCTGAGATCGGAAAATTATAGAAAGAAAGGGGTGCAATAAAAAAACTGGAAGAAGGCACAAAATAAAAGGAGTGTTGCTTTATGGCAAACAGCAAACTTCAGATGCCCGCTAATTATATGGCACTGAACGAAAGTGAAATGTCTTGTGTTGAGGGCGGCGGTATCATTTCTCAGGTCTGCTATGCTTTCGGACGTATGTTCCGTAGCACCTACTACGATAAATGGGAAAGCGAATCCAAAACGCTTGAGCAGTCCCATGGTGCTGTCGTTTCCAAGAAAAACGGTGTATATACTTACTCCGATGGTTATACCCACACAATGTCTGGTGGCAGCAACTGGGGCTTTACCAGTCTCGGTGACTTCTTCTATGGAATCGGCGATCTGTTCGCTGCATTCTATCTGTAAATTCTGAGCTTCTGCGAAGCATCGCAGAGCTTTAACTTATGGCATTCTTCCAGTTTTTTTATTGCATCACAAATTTCGATAACTCAAGCAAAGGAATATCATTATGAAGAAATCTACTGCGAATCATATGCACAGAAAGCGCCGTAAGAACAACCTGACATGGCTCTTTGCTCTGCTTGGCATTCTTGTACTGTTTCTGGGAACGATTTTGGCTTTTTTGATTTTCAGCAATTTGTCGTCTAAGCCCACTGAAACTGTTCAAGAAGTCTCTGCGGTGAATGTAGAAAAAGACATCCCTGAAACGGACATGGGTGATCTGATTTATCACGAACCGGCAGCAGAAAATGTTGTAATGCAGGGCGGTTTTGGATATGTTAACAACGAGCTTCTGGTCACATTGGACAGCTCCGACAGTCTTTCTGCACTGAAAGACTATCTGCGGACGATTGGCGGTGAGGTCGTTGGTGAAATCCCTGTCACTGCGGATTACCAGATTCTTCTCCCTGCTGCGCATACGCAGGGAGAACTGGAGCAGATGATTGAACAGCTCAAAGCACTCCCCTATGTGAGACGTTCTTCTCTGAATTATGCATTTGAGCTGGAAAATGACGCAATTTCGGGTTCTTCGGCGTATTATCCAAATGATAAAAAATGGGACGATTGGAGCGGAAATTCTGGAAACAACTGGAACATGAAGGCCATTGATGCGCCGGGTGCATGGGTATACCGTAATCAAATGCAGCCGGTCAATGTTGGCGTGATAGACGGCATTTTTTACCCATACCATGAGGATCTAAAAGATGTCTTTCAAGAAATGCCGCTTGGAAATGCTTCCGCTATGATGAATCAAGGCTTGAGTATATGGAAAGGAAAGTGGTCAGGCAAAGGGCATGCAACGCATGTTTCCGGAATTATTGGTGCGGATTTTGATAATGGAAAAGGTATTTGCGGTGTGGCTCCAAATGCAAAACTATACGGAGTGGATTGGTCTGACTCACCATTATATCGTACCATTGATAAGAAAAAACCAACCTTTGGAGATGGAAGTAATCTGTATTGCATGAAAATTGCAATGTTATATCTTGTTGTTGAAAAACAATGTCAGGTAATCAATATATCACAAAGTGCATTTGGAGTAGAAGTAAGGTGCAACGCAAGCAACAATAATGATGATGCTATTAATGTTATAAATAAATTTAATGAAGAATTTGCATCATTTTTGAAATATGTCCGAGAACTTTCAAAGATGGAATTTATCATTTGCAAATGCGCAAATAATGATAACAACCATGATCTGTTTTTTTCAAAAGATGCAGATGATGATTTCAATCTTCCATATATTTTGTATAGTGACTATTTGAAATATATGAATGGTGAGTTCGATAGTACGGACGATGAAACGAAAAAATATTGGGATGAAAAGTTCAAACGATATGCTGGAAGGATTTCTAAAGAAAATTGTAAAACTCACAGTGTAAACGCACAGTGGGATATGATTAGCGGTATTACAGATCCGGAAATCGAGGATATGATTATTGTTGTTGGTGCGGCACAGAATACAGGAAAGCATTCATCTTGGGGAAAATGTAAGCATACCGGTTATGAAGTAACAGCTTACAGCAACCGGGGAAGCAGAGTGGATGTGCTTGCGCCAGGAGGAGAGAAGACTATTGACGGAATACCTGATGCGTCCATCTATAGCACAGTTCCTTATGGAAATGGCTATGATGGCCTTGTTGGTACTTCCATGGCGTGCCCTCACGTTGCTGGTGTTGCTGCAATGATTTTTGGCATTGATCCTACCTTTACCGCCAAAGAAGTGAAGGATATTATAATAAGCACTGCAACAGGAAGTTATGGAAGTGTTAAGGAACAATATCCGTTGTTAAACGCGCGTTTGGCGGTGGAAAAGGCAATCAAACTGAGTAATGAGAAAGCCAAAGGTCAAACTGGGGATGATTTGCCATTTGAACCAAGTGGCGAGCACCAGTACAGAATTTTCTATGATGCGCTTACATGGGAAGAAGCAAAAGCGGCCTGTGAAGCCAAAGGCGGACACCTTGCAACAATTACTTCAGAAGAAGAACAACAGAAGTTGAATCTCTATAATGCTGGAAACCACAAACTCTGGATCGGCGGCTATAAAAACACGGAGGGGCAATGGTGTTGGGTGACAGGCGAACCATGGGAATATGAGAACTGGGGCGACGGTGAACCTAATAATTCCAGTAATGTCGTTGCGGGAGAAAGCTGTGTTGCCATGTGGCCGGAAAAATGGAACGACCTTGCGAATAGTAATGTTTATGAGCAAAGCGGATACATTTGCGAATGGGAAGCATCCGATGTGGCCGAGGAAACACAGGTCGAAGGTTACACAGGACACCTCTATGAGTTCTATACATTGCCCGAATCGGAGTGGGAGTCCGGCCCAATCACATGGCAGCAAGCAGAGAGACGCTGCGAGTGGAAAGGCGGTCATCTGGCGGTCATTGAATCGTCAACGGAAAATTTTCTTCTCTACAGTGCAATGAAAGCAAAAGGGTACGAGAATGCCTACTTTGGTTACAGCGATAAAAGCTCTGAAGGAAACTGGAAATGGGTCAATGGAACCAGCACCGCTTATACAAATTGGCATTCTGGTGAGCCGAACAATCAGGATGGTATTGAGCACTATGCAATGTTCTATGAAAATTTTCAGGATGGGACATGGAATGATGCAGATGGAATAATTGATGCCGGATGTGCCTACATCTGCGAATGGGACGACCCTACAGATAAAATATCCCAAGGAGATAGCTTTACAGATCAGCAGCTGCGAATCATTGCAAAAGATTTGGGTGTTCCGGATGACCTTAATGTAGAGATTCGTCAATCGCCGAAAGCATATTGGGAGTCTGCTGGCCTTTGGGATATTTATGTTGAGATAACTCATAACGGAAAACTAGTGGCATCGGGAAGCTTCGATGTTGAAACGGGAGAGATGGGACGCAACATTTATATCTATACTCCCGTCTGATACTCTTTTTCTTCAAAGCTTCTGCAAGCAGTGCAAGCTGGTACCAACTTGCAATTTTTGAATCTGATTTCTAAAAATCAAATTCAAAATGCTTGTTGGGCCGTGCCCAAACCCCTTGTGTTCTGCATCCGGTGGATGCAGGCTGCACATTTTTGCAAAATGCTTTTTAATCTGAGTGCCGATGCCTGTGGTATCGGCACTTTTTGCACAGATGGATTCCCGGAAGCAGAAAATAGTGCTATGCAGCACATCCGGGATTGTGCTATACTTGATTTACATAAACTTGTTTGTCCTAAAAAGTTGGAGGTGTTCATGGCAACACGAACCATTTGTTTTCCCATATCCGGCTATCCCTATTGCAGAGAACAGCCGGTGACATTCACATGGATAAAAGGCAGCAAGCGGCAGAATATCCGTGCCGTCCATGATGCCGTCCATATAACAGACCCGGATGTTTCGATTCTGGAAATCAGCTCTGCATCCGTTCAGCCGGAGGGTGAAGCTGTTTCTTCTTTGCGGCTTTTGCTGCATCTGGATTCTGTTGCGCAGGATGTACCCATCAGCACGGTTTTTGAGGCTGCCAAAGTATTTGAACATGGCGGGCCATTTGCTGACCTTTTGACCTGCGAACCGCCCAAGGTTCATAAAGACACCCGGCTGAGAACCAGTGGAGAGCTGCTTCGTTACTCGCTGGAAGGAAACGAGTATCCGACAGAGCCGTACATGGATTCGTTTTTTGAATGGCTCTACTGCCGTGCATTGAAGCAGTTCCCGGAAAAGGCAGCGAAGCTGAGCCGATATAATGCCTTTTCTGATATTGCTGCCGCCGCGGATTCTAAAAAGTATTATGGCGATTCCTCACGGGCGGCTGCGATTTATGTGGGACTTGCAGCGGCAGGAAAACTTTCGTGCATTGATTCCTATGAATTATTTATTGATGAGGTCTATACGGAGCCGAAACCTTTGCCCAAGTCTGGAAAATCTGAGGCTGCTTCAACAATGACACCCGAAGTTTCTGCACCAGCAAAGGAGACTCCGGCAGACGAATTGCCGCAGCCCGATAACGCAAATGCGGAAGTGATTCCGGACGCTGCGCAGATGGAGCATATCCTTGAGCTGCCCAAAGTGACCTGTCTGCTTCTCTCTTTGGCAAAAAATGCTGGTCTTTCTGCAAACAATTCCAGTGAGCTGACATATAAGGGAAAGGAATTCCTTCTTGACGTTTATCAGAAAGCGCTGAAAAATAAAACGCTCCAAATCAATATCCAAAAGAACAAAATCACATTTCCGATGGAGGAACCGGACAGCGGATTTCATGCAGTTGGTGTGTTGACCCGTTCGCCTGCTTGGGAATACGGATGGAAGTTTAACTATCTGACTGAGAATACATCCGGTGCAGAAAAGTCCGAAGTTAAAGAAAAAATCCCTCCGAAGCCTTTGACCGCATTGGAACATCTGGAACGCTGTGGGTATAAAATCGTTCAGCAGGTCGTACCGAAAAAACTTCCGCCGATTGCCGTTCAGCGGATGGCATGGAAAACAGGCGAAGCTCTTTGCGACCCGGTAGTGGTGGATTTCTTGCAGTTTATTCGGACACATATGCAGAGTGACGGCTCTTTTTCGTTCCGTATCCCAAAGGGTACTTCCAAGAATTCGTTTGCCACACTTTCGGAAATCGCTCAGACGTGGGATAAAATGGGACTTTTTGCATCCATTGTGATCTATCCGCAGAATATCGTCTATGAGCTTGCGCAAAATGAGACTGTCCGGCATTTCCTGAGCGGGAAGTGGCTGGAACTTTTTGTGGAGCATCAGGTTCAGCAGATTTTGAATCGCTATCAGGAGGAGCAGGGTGCAGAAGTTTCGCTTTGCTCCAATGTGATTCTTTCAGAAGCGGCATCCGCAGGGAGCACGCATGAACTGGATGTTGCGTTTTCCATCAACGGAAAATTCTTCTGGGTGGAAGCCAAATCGTCCAGCCGAAGTATTGATTATGGAAAATACGCTTCTCTATGCGAAAAGCTGAAAGTAACCTCCGACCGACTGCTTTTGGTCAACAGTGATTTGTCCGTGGAAGAGTGCGAAGGTGTTTCTTATTTCTGGAATTACCGAGTTGCAAATTGTGCAACGATCACGCAGGAACTGGAAAACATGATTGCCAAACAAATTGAAAGCGCCGGAAATGCTGCTCTGAGTATAGACTGAGTAATAAGCAAAAAAGGCCCCGAGAACCTTGCCGGATAAGCGGCAAAGTTCTCAGGGTCGTATTGTTTATCTGGAATGTTCGGTTTGCTTTGGATCCTTTTCCTCATCAAAGAAAAGCTCGATATTTTTCTGCGCTTGAAGAAGCTCCTGCATCTCATCGCGCGCCTTGCGGTAGTCCGGGTAGCGTGCTTTCTTTTCTGTCAGCAGTTTGGAATATTCCGCATCCAACTCCTTAATCTTGGGGAGCGTTTTCAAATTGGATTCATCAAACGCCGCTTTCGCCGCCTTGTGCAGCGTGATTTCTGTGCAGTGCTCTTCCAAAAACTTTTTGCTGTACCCAGCTTTACGGTAGGCATCATACACAGGTCGAGTCTTGGCATAGTTGATGATGTGTGCTTTCAGCACTGCGATTTCTGCCAGCCGCTTCTCAGAGGTTTTGATGGAATCGCCCAGTTCGTGATAGCGAGAAAGTGCAGCATCCGCACATTCCTTTAGCTCGTCTGCGCTGCTGATTTTCTGCTGTTGCAGAAAAATCAGCGTTTTGGACATCTCTTTCAGGTTGTGCTTCTTCGCCCAACGCTCGTATCCACCGCCCTTGCCCTCGGCAAGTTTCGCTTGAATGTCCACCAGCAACTGAAATGTCTGTTCCTTTGGTGGCTGTTTCTGATGGGGATGATGCTTTGCCCTACCAGCCAACACCGCCTTGATTTCTTCCTCACTGTACCCAGCACCCAGTGTCTTGAAACGGATAAAGCGCTTCTGCCGTGCGCCCTTGACGGAAGTGTATTTGCCGCGTTTGATTTCATAGCCCTGCTGTTCCAGCTTTTGCAAAAATTCTTCGTAGTCGGTGGGTTCCTGCTGCAAAATTTCATCGATGATACCGCACAGCCGGTCGCGGTTGCTTTCCCTTGGCGGGTAAGTGATGCGCTTCTGCCGCTCCCGGTAAGGCTTCTTTTCGATTACGGAAAGCTGATGTTCCAGACAGATCAGATCGCTCAATCGCTGCACTGCCAGACCGGAAAAGAAAAAATCCCGAAATTTCCGGGTGCCGTCCAGTGCAGTGGAATTGTAGATGATATGGTTGTGGATGTGTTCCCGGTCAGTATGAGTGGCAACAATAAAGGCGTGTTTGCCTTTCAGAAATCGGGAGGCCAGTTCGTAGCCGATGCGGTTGGCTTCCTCTGCCGTGATTTCACCGGGCCGGAAGGATTGCCGTATCTGATAGGCGATGACATTGCTTTTTTGGCTGCGCCCGGTGGCCTGCTCGTATAGCTTCTTTGTGAGCATGAACTCCTCATCCACGGTAAGCGGGCTGCATTGATAACTACTGACAAGCTCGCCCTTTTCAGTCTTGTCGGGGTTCTGTGCATAGTCAGTGCGGTCTTTTAGGCAGGCGGCGATAGATTTCCCTTTGTGCTGATGCAGTGCAATCAGACGAGTAGCAGCCAGAGCAGATCACCCCCCAAATGAAAAAGCCGCCCGAAGGCGACAAAAGATTCAAAATCAAATCACGTCCCGGAACCAACCGCTGAATCGTTCAACGCCCTCCACCATTGCAGTTGCGCCGACAAAAAGGACAAAGCACAAAAATTCAGCAACCAGCAGAATCAAAAACTGATCCCAAGTCTGGCGGTAGACGGTGTAGATGCCGCAGCCGAAAATATACAGCATCAATGGCGCAACAATATAGCTGGACAAGGTAAGCAGCCACTTTGCCATCAGAGCCAGAAAAGCTACAAACAGAGAGATCGGGGCAAGCACCATCTTGAACAGAATCCTCATATCAAACACCAACCTTTCCTTTCGCCCCTATTATAAAGGTATCGGTCCCTGCCTTGCAAGGATGTCAACCGTTATGTAAGCCCGCAGCCTCCTACTGCGGGAAATTTTTTAGAGTTCGGTGAGTTTGTCGAGAAGTTGCTTGCCAATAGCTATCAGCTCATCCAACCGACTACGCAAGTCCTCTAAATCGGCGGCATAGAGCTGCCCGCTTTCATTGGCCCGTTTCGCCACCTGATTCAGGTTGTTGCTGCAATTCTGAAGAAGGTACGCCATCCGACGCAGCTGTGGTAAATCAAGATTCAGGCAGTAACCATCCAGAGCCATTTTTCGCAGATAAGAGCCAATGCTCAAAATACCGCAACTTTCCATCTTCTGACGAATGCGTTCCAGTTCGACTTTGCTGACACGAAAATGGATCTGCTGGTCACGGTGCTCCGTCACCGGGCATCACCATCCTTATCCAAGTAAGATTTGAATGGTCGGACAGGCTCCACTTTATCAGCCTTTTCTTCCAACGCAGCCAGCACAGAGGGGCGGGCATCCGGCTTTTCTTCCGCTTCGGGTTCTGTCCGGCTGGACTGATGCTCCATGTTCAACAGCGCATCCAATTCTGCAAGGCGGGCAGACTTGGTTTGCAGTTCTTCCTCCTGCGCAAACGGCTTGGCGATTTCAACCTCTGCGGCCTGCTTCTGCTGTTCCAGAGAATCCAGTGCGGCCTCAGCATCGGCAATGCGGTCGGCAAAATTGCCGATGGCATTGTCCAGACGGACGATGTTGCCGCGAGGGTCATCGCCCAGCGGTACCGGATAACTCAGCTCGCCGCGGAGAACGATTTGATGCTCATTCTTGAAACTGTCAAAGCGAATGTTAAGCTCAAAGCCGCGATAGGTGCCCAGCAGCATCATATCCGCATTCGGCATCTCCTTGCAGGCGAGCATCAGCCGCTCACCAGCTGCTTTTTTCTCATCGAACACCATGCCCTTGATCGTCATGCCGCAGAAGTTCTCCTTATCCTGCGGGTGTGCGTCTGCGATTTGGGCATCGTTTTTCAGAGCCGCAATACGGTTCTTCGCTTTCTGAATTTCCTCCGGGTAATGCTTGAGCAGCTTATCTTCCAGACGATATTTCTGGTTCTGGTAATCCGAGCGCAGCACCTTGAGCTTTGCTACCTGCACATCCAGATCCATCTTTTCCCGGATGCGCGGGTCGCCTGCGCATAGGGCCTTGACCTCGGCATACGAAAGAGCCTGCTCATCCACATCATCACAGGAGCGCATCGGAGATTTGCTCGTCATGATCTGCGAAATAAACTTCTGCTTGTTTTCCAGCGTTTGCCAGAGGTAGGCGTCGAATGTCCCCTCCGTGACGTAATTATAGACGTAAACTTGTTTGTTTTTGTTGCCCTGACGGATGATTCGGCCGTTGCGTTGGGTCATATCGGACGGTCGCCAGCCTACATCCAGATGATGCACGGCCACCAGCAGGGTCTGGACATTGGTGCCTGCGCCCATCTTTGCAGTGCTGCCCAGCAGGACACGCACCTTGCCGCTGCGGACTTTGGAGAACAAATCCGCTTTCTTACCTTCAGTATCAGCGTTGTGGATGAACTCGACCTCCGATTCCGGCACCCCGGCGGCAAGCAGCTTTGTGCGAATATCATCGTAGACATTGAACGAGCCGTCTCCCTTGGGCGTGGACATATCGCAGAAAATCAGCTGCGTCAGATTATCCTCTTTGGTTTCGTTCCAGATACGCAGAACATTGTCGACGCAGGCATTCAGCTTGCTGTCCGGGTCATCCGGGGTGAGCGGATTCATCAGCCGCTGGTCAAGGCCGATTTTACGTCCGTCCGAGGTGATCTTCAGCATATTGTCCACCGAGGGGTCAACCGCACCGCTATGCACCTCAGCAGCACGTTCGCTCAGGGATTTCACCATGTCCTGCTGGATTTCCGAGGGTTTGACCACGACAGTTTCAAACTTGGCTTCCGGAACAGGCAGATGCAACTGGTCGGAAGTCTTGATGTCCGCTGCCTCCTTGAACATATTCATCAGCTCCGGCAGGTTAAAGAACTTGGCAAAACGTGTGCGCGCACGGTAGCCGGTTCCTTCCGGCGCAAGCTCAATGGCCGTGGTGGTCTCGCCAAACGTAGAAGCCCATGCATCAAAGTGGGTCAGTTGTTTCTGCTGGAGAGTGCTGTACTGCAAATAGCGCATCAGGGTGTACATTTCCGTCATGGAGTTGCTGATGGGCGTTCCCGTTGCGAAAATCACGCCGCGCCCGCCAGTCACTTCATCCAGATAACGACACTTGCCGAACATATCGCTGGACTTCTGTGCTTCGGAGGTAGAAAGGCCAGCAACATTGCGCATCTTGGTGTAAAGATATAGGTTCTTGTAGTTCTGGCTCTCGTCCACAAATAACCTATCTACGCCTAATTGTTCAAATGTGACCACATCATCCTTGCGATCGGTGGACTGTAGCTTTTTCAGTTTCACCTCCAATGTTTTCCGTGTCTTTTCCATCTGTTTCACGGTAAAATGCTCACCGGACTGTTCCTTGGCCTCTGCAATGGCTTTTTCGATTTCCTCGATCTGATCTTCGATGATCCGTGCCTGCCGTTCCGCAGAAAGAGGGATTTTCTCAAACTGCGAGTGGCCGATAATGACGGCATCGTAGTCGCCGGTTGCGATGCGGGCGCAAAAACGCTTTCGATTGGCGGGTTCAAAGTCTTTCTTGCTGGTAACGAGCAGCTTTGCATTGGGGTATAGCCGCAGGAACTCGCTGGCCCACTGCTCGGTCAGATGGTTGGGTACCACGAACAGGCTTTTCTGACACAGGCCCAAACGCTTAGATTCCATTGCCGAAGCTGCCATCTCAAAACTTTTGCCGGCACCCACCTCGTGGGCGAGCAGGGTGTTCCCACCATAAAGCACATGAGCAACTGCATTGCGCTGATGTTCCCGCAGATTGATCTCCGGATTCATACCGACAAAATGGATATGGCTTCCGTCATACTCGCGGGGCCGGGTACTATTGAACAACTCGTTATACTGCTTCACCAGCAGATTCCGCCGCTGCGGGTCTTGCCAAACCCAGCCTGCAAAGGTATCCTTGATGGCCTGCTGCTTCTGCTGGGCAAGCATCGTCTCCTTCTGGTTCAGGACACGCCGCTCTTTACCATCCTCCTCAATGGTATCATAAATGCGGCAGTCCCGCAAATTCAAGGTGTCCTCCAAAATCTTGTAGGCGTTGGCCCGGTGGGTGCCGTAGGTTTCGGTGGACATGATATCATACATTCCGGCGGCAGATTTGTTGCCGATGCGCCATTCGGACGTAAATGGAGAGTAGCGGACTTGGATCAGGTTGTTATAGCGGATGCGGTAGGGCGGCTGAAAAGTCTCCATCATAAACTGCTGCACAATGGCGGGATTCAGCCATGTGGCACCCAGTCGGATGTCGATTTCTGATGCTTCAAGGTCCTTCGGCTGCGCTTTGGTCAAAGCCTCCACATTGATCTTGAACTCCGGGTGGCTTTCAGCGGCAAGCTGAGCCATGCGCAGTTTATTCCGCACATTGCCGGAAAGATACTCGTCCGCAGTCTGCCAGCCTGCTTCCGGCTCATCTGCATCCGCAGAAGGGTCTTTGAAAATCACGCCTTGCAGCTCTGTGGTAATACGCTCATAATCGCCGGGAGAGCCGAGAAGTTCCGCCATATAGGGCAGATCAACACGGCCATGTTCTCCAATGGATACTGCCAGTGCTTCGCTGGGGGTGTCCACGCTGGTGATCGTGTGCTCTGGGCGAATCGTTCGCTTGGTGAACATATCCGCCTTGCTTTTGAGCTGTTTATTCTCATCGAGATTTTCCAAAGAGCAGAGCAGATAGTAGGAAGAATCATCCTCAAACAAACGCCCATTTTTGCGGTCGTTGAGCAGACCGTATTTTGCGGTAAAAGCGTCATAAGCTGTGTTCAGCTTTGCTTGGGTTGCCTTAATGTCCTCATCCGGGTAATCGTCCAGCTGCTCCTGAATCAGCTGGTTGACGATCTGCCGCAGTTCCACCATGCCGGTGACACGGGCTTTGGCATTATCGGACAACTCCACCTGCGTCATAATCGAATTTTCTCGGTAGTACACCTCACCGTCCACCACGGCATAGGAGAAATTCTTTACATCCGGGTCAGCGGGGAGCGTCTTGCGCTCGACTTCTGCATCCGCAACATCTGGTGTTTCCACCTCGACTTCAACATACTGGCCCTCAATATGCTGTACCGCTTCGGCAAGCTGGTCGGCCAGCACTGCGCCCTCAATGGGCGCAACGGTCAGATCGTGTCCGTATGGGGTGCTTTCGGTGGTCAGCTCGCCCAGCACCATCTCCGGGTGGTCCACAAAATACTGGTTGATAGCAAAGCCATCCTCGGTCTTGCCAAGCTGCACCCAGTCCGGCTCATGGTCGATGGGGCGGTCACGCTTTTGCAGGAAGATAATATCCAAAACCACTTCGGTGCCAGCATTCGCCTTGAACGCATTATTCGGCAGACGGATCGCGCCCAGCAAGTCGGCACACTCTGCCATGTGCTTGCGGGCGGTGCTGTCCTTGCTGTCCATGGTGTAGCGGCTGGTGACAAAAGCTATAACACCGCCCGGACGCACTTGGTCGATGGCTTTTGCAAAGAAATAATTGTGGATGTTGAAACCCAATTTGTTATACGCCTTGTCGTTGACCTTATACTGACCGAAAGGCACATTGCCGATTGCCAAATCATAGAAATCCTGGCGGTCGGTGGTTTCAAATCCGGCAACAGTAATGTCTGCCTGTGGGTACAGTTTTTTCGCAATACGCCCGGTGATGCTGTCCAGTTCCACACCGTACAGTCGGCTATCTGCCATGGTGTCCGGCAGCATCCCGAAAAAGTTGCCGACGCCCATGGACGGCTCCAAGATGTTGCCGGACTTAAAGCCCATCTTTTCGACTGCCTCATAAATTGAGCGAATCACCACCGGGGAGGTATAGTGGGCATTCAGAGTGCTGGAACGGGCGGCAGTGTACTCGTCCTCGGAAAGCAGATTTTTCAGTTCCGCATATTCCTTTGCCCAGTTGTCCTTGCTGGGGTCAAAGGCATCTGACAGACCGCCCCAGCCTACATACTGGGAAAGCACCTGCTGCTCCTCGGCGGTGGCACCCCGGTGCTCCTGTTCCAGCTTGAACAAAGTGCGGATGGCTTCGATATTCCGGGCATATTTCTGCTTTGCGCCGCCCTCGCCCAGATGGTCGTCCGTGATGCGGAAGTTTCCGGCAGGCTCCGGCGCAGGTTCGGCATTCAGGGCTTCATCCAAGGCAGTGGCATCCGGGAAGGTCTGCACTTTTCCGTCCATCACGGCAGAGATAGGCAGCTCGTCCAGTTCCTCATCGGAAAGTTGCGCTTCAACCTGCCGCAGACCGTCCTCGAATTGTCGTTTGTTGATAACTTCGTTATCCCACGACTGCCCGTGTGCGCTGGTGTCGATGCGCACATCGGTATCACCGATATAGCCTACTGTTCCTTCAATCGTTCTGGTGGGAAGGTCTACTACAACTTCGTCCCCGATCTTATAGCTGACCTCTTTTTCGGGAACCAGATCAATGGCTGCGGCCTGCTGTTCTTCGTACAGTTCCCTGATGTGCGGAAGATGCTCATTGCGGAAAATGGGCAGTCTGTTTTTCGTCAGCTCCATGTCCTGCAAGCTGACGGATTTGAACGTAAAATTAACGTGTTCCACCCGAAAATCCCGGCCATCCAGCTTGATGATGCTGCCGATTGGCAGATAATCCGCTTCCCGGAGATATTTTGTCTGGTGGTGGGAGCCATTTTCGTTCAAGCCAGCCAGATAGACGTTGTTGCCCGCTGCCCACAGCTTTTTAGATTCTGCTGCCCACTGCTCACTCGGAAAACCAGTTACTTTGACTTTGCCAAGCACATTTTCCTGTGACAGAAGATTGGTGCGCAGAATCCGCTCCACAGCAACGGCATCTTTGTCATAGAACAGATAGTTACCGTTCAGTTCAAAGCCCACGAGGGTGTTGGGATACTGTTTTTTCAGAGCAGTGTACTCTGCGGCAACAGTGCCATCCAGCATCGGAAGCTGACACTCAGCTTCCTGTCTGGCAGTACGCTGTTCCTTCTCCTTGTCGGTCAGGTAGCGGTCGGACTGGATCATCAGGTCGATATACTTTTCCACCTGCGCCCATTTCAGGGTGATTTTCTGGTGGTCAGGGTAATGGTCAAATTCCAGACCCTTCCAGTCGTGGTTCACAAAACCCCGGCTTCCGTCCAGAAAATCGTGGGAGTGCCCACCGATGCCGTACTCCTTTGCCAACGCCTTGGCACGGAGTTTTCGGTCAGGCTGGGTCTGGTACAGTGCCATAATGCGTTGCTTGCCACCTGCAAACCCAGAACCATGCTTACGCAGTTCGTTCTCGATTTCAGCCTGCGACAAAACAAAAGCGGAGGGCGTTTTTTCGCTCTCCGCTTGGTCGATTTTTTCAATTTGCTGGGCTTCGGTGGGGATGTTCGCATCCAGAAAACTTAGCTGTAGATCAGCTCCGTCAGCACCAGTTCCTCTGCCTGTGCTTTCAGGCTGTTCATGTGCTGCACCCACATCAGTTGATTCTGCGCTTTGTCCGGGGCTGGGTCCTGCTTCAGAAGCTGCTCCATGGTCTGCTGCATCCGGCTCTCTGCCGTCTGCTCCACCTCCATCAGGTGCGGATACAGGCTCCCGTTCATCAGCATCGTGTGGTACAGCACCGGGCGATGCTGTTTCAGGTAGGTCCGGCGCAGCCTGCCGTACTTGCCCAGCGGCTTCCGGGGCTGGTTCAGGATCAGGTTCGGGAGCTGGTAGTCCCCGACGGTCGAGTAGGTCACGTTCCTGCTGTTCGTATTCATATTGACTCCTTTCTGCATTGCGGCGGCGAATGGTGGTTTTCACGGTGCGCTCGATGTTCCGCAGCACCTCACGGCTCATGTCGCTGACGGCTCCACCAAGGGCAAAGACAGCATCCGGGGTGGAAAAATTGTAGATCGCCTGAAAATCGTCCTTGTCGAACCACCCGGCAGGCTCAAACCCGCAGCGTTCCAGCAGCGTGTAGGTGACGCTGATGGTGGCGGCAGACTTGAACTGCATCTCCACCCCGGCTTCATCATAATCCATCAAAAGCGAGCCGTCAACGATGGCACGAATGTCGCCGCCGTTGTTGTCCCAGTAATCTGCCACCAGTTTCCCAACAACATCGGCAAGCTGCTGGCTGATACGCTCCCCGCTGATGCCGTAGGTCTTGCTCAACATTTCCGAAACCGGCTGCTTCAGGTCGTCGTTGTACTGCCACACCTCCGGGTCACGGGAATTGCGGCGCACCCCGGTATCCGACACATCAAAGACGTAGTGCAGCCGGGGGAATCCGCTGGATTCATCCAGCAGGGCGATGCCCTTGGCGCCCCGGCGCACATAGCGGTTCATCCGGTTGTTCCAGATGTCAAAGTCGGCGCAGGCGGTGGCATCCGGGCGCTGGGCGTAGATCATGAGCTGGTCGGCAAAGGGGTACTTGTACAGCCGGGATGCGGTGGTCAGGTAGTCCGTCCAGCTTTCCCAGTACCGGGTCAAGCCGTTGGCTGTGCGCTGGGCAAGGGCGAGATATTCTTCGGTTTTGCTTGGCATTTTAGCCTCCTTCTTTAGTTTTTAGGGTATAAAAAGAGCGGGCAACCATTTTGGGGTTGCCCGCTGGAAAGTGTATTGAGATAAGATTATTTGCTATTGTCCTTTATGTACTTCATAACGCAGCACCCCATCACGATGACGGGAAGCACGGTTCGTAAACCGAGGTCGCCGACCCGCACATTTACATCAATCACAAGCCCTGCAAACCATGCCGCTAAAGTGAAAACAGTTGCCCATCCATAACTCATGAGAATTCATCTCCTTAATCTATAAAGTTACAGCTTCATAATGAGAAAATGTTTTGCGAACATCAAACACGCCAATGATTTTATTGCATTTTTTGCATAGAAAAGCGTTTGGTATCTTTGTCTGTCCTAATAAAATGCTGGAATTGCCAATACTGTGCCATTCCTGATAGGAAATTCTTCTAAGTCCTTTTTTATCAAACTCGTCTTTTGGAACCCACCCAACTGAGATACCAGCGGAAATCAATCCTCCCGCAAGCATTTCTTCTCCACAAATAGGACATTTCATATCAGCGTCTCCTAATCAATAGTACACTCAAAGATTTGATTTCACCACTTGATCTTAAATGGAATCAGTTCGCCAGAAACAATCCCAAAGAAATACAAAAGCCCGATTTCGATAGCAACACAGATTATCAGCAGAAGATTTGCAAGAGCTTTACTGTCGCTCAATTCTTCAATTTTTTTTCGGTATTGGACAAAGACCCACATTTCAGAGGTGAAAAACAAAATGTAAAGGAGGCTGCTCCGAAAAAAAGCCATCATATTCGATAGCGCATAATTGATAAGAATAAGATTTATGGAATGAATAGCGACATCCAAAATCTTTGGGAATTTTCGTTTCATACACAGACACTCCAAACCTACAGTTCGGTTTCCACCGCAAGCTGCTCCTGCTTCTCTTTTTCATCAGCGATTTGGGTATCAACATCTTCGCGCATCTTTTTCAGAAGTGCAAGGACTCGCTTGATTTGACCTTTGGTATTCTCCACTCTGCTCTGTGCCTGATTGATGTGATCCAGAACTGCCCAGTCTGCAAAGAGGCCGTCAAAGAAGAAATCTGCAAATTTTAGAAAGCTGTCCACCGTAACCTGAAGGTCGGCGGTGATTTCAACATCGGAAAGTTCAGTTTTGAACCGTCGCAGTTCCACTTGAAGCTGTTCGATTTGTTCCTGCGCATCGTCCAGTTCCTCATACTTGGCAAGATCAGCCATCAAACCGCCGCCCATTACGTCCCATGTACTCCAGCCCTCGGCATTGTCGAGGGTTTCCAGAACTTCATTGACCGTATGCAGGGCGGTCTTTCCGGCGTTGATGGCCTCCAGCAGCTCCCGTTTTTGGACTTTCAGTGCGGCAATACGGCTTTCACTTTCCGCAACCAGCTGTGCGGCAGGATGGGCAGATGCTTTGATGCTTTTGATTTTTTCGGAAAGAGCAGCTTGATACTGCCTTTCGCAATCGGACAGCCGTGCCAATCTATTTTGAATCTGCTCCAAGTCGGCATCAACGGAAGAAAGGTCATGGAGAGCCACATCGTACTTGACACGGGCTGCATAGGCTTCCTGCCGTTCCTTGTCCAGCTTCTCATCCATCTTTCCGATCACCTGATAGAAAAATGCGGCAAGGCTGTGCCCCTCCAGACGGTCCACGTCAGCCTGTTCCGCCAGCTTGGATTTTTCCAGCTTTTTCAGACGATCAGCAAGCGTATCTCTCTGGGCGGTCAGCTCTTTCTGTTTTGCTTCGCAGCTTTTCTTTTCAGCGACCTGCTGCCAAAGTTCTTTCAACGTAGAATCATTCATATGGAATGTCCTTTCCCGGCATTACGTTTCTTCATTCAGAAGCTGGTTCAAAAAATGCTGCCGATTATTTACAAATGTTTTGGTGATAACGTAGCTGTCCGTATCTTCATACTGACAAGGATGAATCGTGCCATTGTCGAAGCTAAAAATTTCAGCATCAGGCATTCCGAGGAGAATGGGTGAATGTGATACAATAATGAATTGCGCCCCTTCTTGGGCACACCGATAAATGTTGATCAGCAACGTGAGTTGCCTCTGCGGGGATAGAGCAGCTTCCGGCTCGTCAAAAATATAGACTCCATCTGCACCCATGTAGTCCTGCGCAATGGCGAGAAAACTTTCACCGTGTGATTTTTGGTGATAGCCTTTGGAGGGATGATCGTCATCGGAATAGTCGATTTCCTTGGTGGCTACATTATAGAAACTCTCTGCCCGGAGAAAATACCCGAGCTTTGGTCTGCGATACCCCTTGGAAATCGTCATAGCCTCACATAGTTCCGAATGGGAGTTGTATGTGGAAAATGAATAGTTTTTCGTTCCACCCTCCGCGTTGAAGCCGTAAGCAACAGCGATTGCTTCCAGAAGTGTAGATTTTCCGCTTCCATTTTCGCCCACAAAGAACGTAATGGGCTTATGGAATGTAAAAGTGTCGATTCCACTGATGGCAGGAATCTGACGAACATAATTGTATGGGCGAACTCTGTTCCAGTCGATGGTCAGCCCTTGGATAAACAGATCGTTCATACAGTACTCCTTACTATACAATGTAGGAGAACGCTTAGTTCCGCTCATACCCAAGATAGCGGGTGCCCTGAAAACTCAGCTTTCCAATGTCGCCCTCCACAAGCATTCCGTAGTCCGAACCACTTACGGTAAGCTCCATGCGGTCGCCGCTCTCTACCTGAAAGGTCACATAATAGGTCGTGAACGTATGAGCCATCGTATTGTCTGTATGGTGGCGAGAAACTTCCGTTCGTTTTGCCACAACCGTTGCCGGAACAGTCAGCCGCGGCGAATGGTTGTTTTTATTCCATGTGCTGATATTTCCGATGATGGTGTATAGTATCATACCCAGAACCACAAGGAACAGGATGGGAAACAGAATGCTGAACAGCATATCAATTCCAGCGTAAAACATCTTATTCCTCCAAAATTTCTTCCAGCAGGTCCTTTACATCGTCCAGAAAAGATTCTTCTCCGAGGGTGTTCACCTTGAAAAACACCGCTTGACTGCCTCCTGCGGTGATGGCAGACAGCCGAATCGGACTGTCCGCATTCTGGAACATGGTCAGTGTCAGACTCAGGCGGTTGCCGCCCATCATGCTGTACCGTTCAAATACACGGACACTGCACCGGGCATCGCCCTCTTTGAAATCACTGCCTGCCTCTAAATCTGCCGACCAACTGCTGTCCGGGATTTCATTTTCCAGCTTCCGAAGCAGCTTGTCAAAGTTTTTGTTTCGGATGGTCTTTTCAAAGATTGCCATAATGGTTCCTCCGTTCTGACAATTAAAAATCGGTCCCTTATTTTTGATACGAGCAGAGCCACAGAAAAATTGCGGAGAAATCGCTTGAAGAGAGGAATTTTGTCTGATTTGATTATAGCATATCTTTTGGAAGAACAAAATACTTTATGTACGCCGCCCGCAGGCGGCAAAGATCAGTCCAGTGGAAATTCCAATTCAGCAAACTCCGCATCGGTCAGCAGTTTCAGCT